>JAJZHU010000065.1 GCA_021798375.1 Pseudomonadota bacterium
AAATCACCGCGTCGGGCCGCTGGCGGCGCAGTTTCAGCCCCGAAAACAGACCCGACGCCGGTGACACCACCACATCGGACGGCAAAGCGAGCGGCGGGGTACGGGAGAGATAGAGAACATGCATGGCCCCGGTATCGCATTGGTTCGGGGGGAAGAAAAGTTTTTTGGCGGGTTTGGGGCAAGCAACGATGATAGAATTGACGAGACTCGCCTTGATTTTTAAAATATTTGTATATACATTTTTGTAACTACGGCAAATATATGGCATGGCGTTGGCAATGGGATTCCCGCAAAGACGCGCCAACAAAGCGAAGCATGGCGTATCGTTTGCTCTGGCGGTGCTGGTGTTCAACGATCCCTTGGCGGTGACCATCCCCGATCCGCACTAGAGCACGTTCGGATCACGTTGAACCATATATGCGCGACGAACGTGCTCTAGCTTTTTGTTTTTACGCATGATTTACG
Source organism: Pseudomonadota bacterium (assembly GCA_021798375.1). Taxonomy (GTDB): domain Bacteria; phylum Pseudomonadota; class Alphaproteobacteria; order Acetobacterales; family Acetobacteraceae; genus JAJZHU01. Next base: position 466 of record JAJZHU010000065.1, read on the forward strand.
CCTGCGTGTTATTCAACCTGCGGCGATCATGCTCTAAGGCGAACCGCGCGAGCGCACCATTGGCCGTCCCAGCGCCGATTTCCCGGCGGTGTTGTTTGTGGTCCGCACGATAGAAAACGACGCTGGCATCGGTCGCATCATCAGCGCCCGCCCGCGCCACGGCTTATGAAAGAAAGCAATATGAAGAAGGCGAATTCTGAGGCGCTTCCACCCGAACTTGCTGCCGAACTGGCCGCCCTGAGCAGATTGAGCGAGGCCAGCATCGACACCAGCGATGCGCCCGAGATTCGTGATTGGAGCAACGCCAAACGCGGCAAATTATTCCGTCCGGTGAAAATCCCGCTGTCGTTGCGGCTGGATGCCGATGTGGTGGAATGGTTTCGCGGCGAGGGCGGGCGCGGCTATCAGACGCGGATCAATGCGGTATTGCGGGAATATATGGAGAAAGACCCAACAGCCCCCTCGCCCCCTCGATCGCCGCGTCCAACGTAACGTCCTCGATCGGCACCAATTCGCTCGACGCCGCCACAAACTCCGCGCAACGCCCTGAAGGCCCGTATTCCGACGCGGGTGTGGGACCGAACAGCCCCAGCGTGGGCGTTCCGGCGGCGGCGGCCAAATGCATCAGGCCGGAATCATTGGCGACAAACAAGGCGCAGCGTTGCAGGCAGGCGGCGGCTTCGGGCAGGCTTAACACCCCCACCAGATCGATGGCGCCGGGAATGCTGTCCAACACAGGGGCGGCCAGGGCGCGCTCGTTTTCGCCAGGGCCGCCGAAAATCACCGCTTTGGCGCCGGGAAGCGGACCATCGGGGGCGGTCAACGCGGTGAACAACGCCACGAAGCGCTCGGCCGGCCAGACTTTGCCGATCCAATTGGCGGTGGGGCCGAGGCCGAGATAAATCGGTCCCGCGGGCAACAGCGTATCGGCGCGCGCCTGATCGGCGGGGGCTGTCCAGGCCACGGGCAAGGGCGGCGGGTTCAGGCCCAGGATGCCGGCCAGATGGGTGAGCCGATGCCCCTTGCGACGTCCGCCGCGCATCACGGCGCGACGTTTGGTGCGCACCAGAAATGAAATGAGCGACCCGCGCACATCGACCACCAAATCCCATTTGGTGCCAACAACGCGGCGCCACAATGCGATCCAATGGCGGTCAAAGCTGCGTTTGCGCAAAATGATCAGTTCGTGCAAGGACGGAAAGCGCGTGAACACACCCTCGGCCACCGGGCCGCAAGCAATGGTGAATTGCGCCCCGGGGTGCTGCTCGGCCAGATGCTGAATAATACCCGTGGAAAGCACCGCATCGCCGATCCGCGTGGAAGAAATCACCAAAATTTTCAAATACAGCAGCCCGGCCGGAGTAAGTTTCTGATGCCGCTTCAACGTCATGATTTCAAATATTTTTCAACTAAAATCGTCGGAAGAATCATCTGACCGCCAAGGCGCCAGGCAGGCCGCCAACCCACGATATCGACTCACAGCGAAGATTTTCCGTTCCAATTCAACAGCCGGCGTCGAATTGATTGATGGCAACATGATACTCATGCTTACTGTCGTTAAGGCCAAGCCGCGCCTTGAATAGTAAAAATATCGAATCCGACCCCTCAACCAACAAATGTGATCTGTGAACCATGAGCACGCTAGAGCAATTTAACATCGCCGGGCGCTCCGCCATCGTAACGGGAGCGGCCTCGGGGATTGGCCTCGCCTATGCCGAGGTGATGGCCGAAGCCGGGGCAAAAGTTACCCTGAGCGACATCGACGGGCCAGCGGCCGAGCGGCAAGCGGCCCGCTTGCGAGAACAAGGCTACGACGTGCGCGCGGCAACGCTCGATGTGGTGGACCGCGACCAAACGCGCGCCGTGGTCGATGCCCATGTCTTGGCCTACGGCGGTCTCGATATCGCTTTCGCCAATGCGGGCATCGATCCCGGCGCCGGATTTTGGAACCCCGCCGGTCATCGCAACAGCGATGGCCAGATCGACACGCTCGATCCGGCGCGATGGGACCGCACCATCGCCATCAATCTCACCGGCGTGTTCAACACCATCCGTGAAGCCGCGCGGGCGATGAAGGCCGCCGGCCGGGGTGGGTCGATCATTGCCACATCGTCGAACGCGGCGATTGTCAACGAGGCCCTGGTCGGCCTGGCTTATATGCCGGCCAAAGCCGGGGTGGCGCATATGGTGCGGCATGTGGCGCTGGAACTGGCGGAATATCGCATCCGCGTGAACGCCATCGCCCCCGGACCGTTTGTGACCAACATCGGTGGCGGTTGGCTCAAAGACCCGGTCGTCCGCGCCGCCTGGGATGCGCAAGTGCCTTTGGGCAGGGTCGCCGAGACCTACCAGATCAAGCCGCTGGCGCTGTATCTGGCCTCGGATGCATCGAACTATGTGACCGGCAGCCATATGATGATCGACGGCGGCATGGCTTTGGGTAAATTCGGGTAACAGGCAGCAAGCGTCTTACGGGAAAATCTCCGACAGCCTTCCCCCCTGCCGCAGCGGCGAGATTCGCGTGGCCAGCCCGTTCTTGTCGTCGGTTTCCACATATACGCCGCAGATCGTCGCAACGCCCGAGGCTGGCTCCAACCGTTCCTTGGCGTGCGGCCGCCAAAAGCGTGTACCGGCGGCCAATTTATCCATGCCGATGACGCTGTCGTAATCGCCGCACATGCCGGCATCGGATTGAAAGCCGGTGCCGCCCGGCAGGATCTGCGCGTCGGCGGTGGGGCAATGGGTGTGGGTGCCGACCACCATGGACACGGCGGCGTCGAACGAGTGACCATAAGCCATTTTTTCGCTGGTGGCTTCGGCGTGAAAATCGATCAGGATCATATCCACGTTGCGGCCCAATTTATATTTGCCGAGAAATTCGGCCGTGGTGCGAAACGGGCAATCGAGCGCCTCCATGAACAACCGCCCCATCACATTCATCACCAGGGCTTTTTGGCCGCGTTTGGTTTCGACGAAACAATGCCCCTGGCCTGGCGTGCCGTTGGGATAATTCAGCGGCCGCAGCAAACGCGGTTCATTCGCGATATAGGGGATCAGTTCCTTGCGATCCCAACTATGATTTCCCAAAGTGATCGCATCGGCGCCGGCGGCGAACAAAGCCTGGGCAATATCGGGTGACAGCCCAAAGCCGTGCGAGGCGTTTTCACCGTTCACCACCAGCAAATCCAAATCCAACCGCGCCCGCAGATCGGGCATGGCCGCAATCACCGCGTCACGGCCGGAACGCCCCACCACATCGCCCAAAAACAAGCTACGCATCAGATTTTAGGCTCCGGTTTGATCAATTCGCGTTCGGTCACGATCGCATCGAGCGCGCGGTCGGTCGGTTCGACGCATAAGGCGGGAAGCTCTTGCGCGGCAAAGCCGAAGCCCACCGCGCAGACATCGTCCCATTGCGCCAAAGTGCGATCGTAGTAACCGCCGCCATAGCCCAAACGATGCCCCACGCGGTCGAACGCCAGCAGCGGCACCAACACGTAATCGGGCACCAGCGGCGCGCCCTCGGTGTGCATGGTGCCGAACGGCCCCGAAACCATCTGCGATATGGGCGTCCAGGCGCGAAATTCCAGCGGCTGCCCCACCGGCGGGGTGAACGGCAGGGCGACCTCGTGGCCGCGTTCAAACAATATATTCAGCAAGGGGCGCAGATCGATCTCGCCCGGCAACGGCCACACGCCGCCCACGATCGCACCCGGCGGCGGCGGCATTTCTTGCAGCAAGCGATCGATCATCCGCGCACCCAAAGCCGGATCGCAAGCCGCCCGGCGCAACCGCGCCTGCCGCCGCGCCTGCTGCTTCCAGACGATCACATCTTGGGGGGAGGAAATCATGCGCGGAGCCGCCATGGCCGTTGGCGTATCAACCTCCTAGAGCCTGCGTGTGCAGGTGGGCACCAGGTACCGAGACCAAAATCCCGGCAGAGCCAGTTCCCGAGGAGGATGCTTATCGGCCCCGGGGATGAATTACCTGACGAACCGGGCAGCTCCGCGATTGGCAACCTACGCCTTCTCCAGCCCATCCGCAATCGCTTCCGCATGCTCGGCCAATCGTTCCAGGCGTTCTTGCAACCATTCTGGCGCACCGGCGGGCGCTGCTTCGGGGGTCTTTGCGGCGTGTGAGGGATTGCGCGCGGCGATCCGGCGCAATTTGGTCAGTTCGATTTCCATGTCGTGCAGTTCGTCGGCCATCAGCAATCCGGCCAGCACCAACAAACGCCCCTCGCCCGATTGGCCGCCCAGCGCCTTGATCGAATCGATGCGGCTTTCCACCTGCTCGGCCATCGCCATCAGATGCGCCTCCTGGCCGTCTTCACAGCCCACCGTATAGGCATAGCCATTGATACGAACGGTTAACTGGGCCATGCCCGCCTCCTTATGTGGGATCGCCGGACAAAGTCCGGCGCAACTCGTCGATCAACGCATCCAGACGATTGGCCATGTCTTCGGCCCATTGCGGCTCCACGATTCGCCCGGTTGGCGCGGAATCGGGCGGCGCGGTTTCCGGCACGGACGCCACCACCGGGCGGGGAGCGCGGACAATGCGCGATAGCGCGGCATCAAGCCGATCCAAAGCCGCCGCCACGCTGTGATAATCGGTCAATTGATTCAACGCAGCCTCGTCCAAACACAGAATAGCTTGCCAGGGAAGCCCGTTACGGGGTTTACGTCAAGTATGCTTACAAAGCTTAGAATAATTCACAACCTGACCGAAGCAAAAGAAGCCGTCACGCAAGACAGGCAATTGGATCTCTGCTCGGCGCCGGCGGCCGCGGGTTACGCCGGGGTGCTGTGGTGGCGCAGCCTGATCGAGCTTTTGCGCGCCGAAACCGGCTGGCAGGGGCGCGGTTTTCTCGATTGCGGCACCAACGCCGCCTGGGCGGTTGAAGCAATCCATGCAGGCGTGATCGATCTGAGATTCGACCGCCGCAGCCCGGCTTACGATGAAGTAGAACATCTGGTGGCGGCGGCGGGTGGAAAACTCTTGGCCCTTCCTGCCTAAAACTGGTTTTGCATCTCGTTCAGCCATGGACCAGGCCTGAGGCGCGGATACCGGCCTGGGCGCAAAACTCGTCCACATCGCCCAGATCGCCGCTGATGCCTACCCCGCCGATCGTCTCCCCCTGTTCGTCGCGCACGATCACGCCACCGGGCGAATAGGCCATCTGCCCATCGACCGCCCCCGCCAAACTGGCGAAAAACACCGGATTGCCGGCGGCGCGCGTGGCAAGAACCCGCGTATCCATCCCCATGCCCAAAGCGCCGACGGCCTTGGCGCGGGCGATATCCAGCCGGAAGAAGTGGCGCCGTCCTCGCGCGCGCTGGCGATGGTGTGGCCGCCCGCGTCCAGCACGATCACCGCGATGCAACTGGCGTTACGCTCCCGCGCTTCGGCCAACGCACCGGCGATGATGGCCTGGGCCAGAGAAAGAGTGAGCATGTCGCAAATCCTTTGTTGGGCGGCAGATGGCGAATAAAGACGATCGACAGAGCACATTCACCGGATTTGCGTGCTCGCGCCGAAGAAGCGCATCATCGGATGCGGCACGAACGCCACCCGCGCATCGATCACCGCGGGGGTTTCCGCCAGCAGCGCCCGCCGCATGGCCGGCCCCAATTGTTCGGGCGTTTCCAAGCGCTCGCCATGGCAACCGAAGCCACGGGCGATGGCGGCATAATCGGTGCCGCCAAGATCGGTGCCCATTTCAAACCCCGACTTGCTTTGAGCGGCACGAATCACGCCCCAAGCCGCATTGTTGTGAACAACGGTGATCACCCGGGCGCCATAGCGGCGGGCGGTGTCAAGCTCCTGCACCGTAAAGCCGAAGGCGCCGTCGCCGGTGAGGCAGAAGCTGCGCCGATCGGGAAAGCAGCGCGCCAGCGCCACGGCGGCGGGCAGGCCAAAGCCCAGATGCGCCATGCCCGGTTCGTGAAAACGTGTGGCGGGGTGCAGCGCCGGGGTGAATTCGTTGCTCCAAAAGCTGGTGTGGCCGCCATCGAAGGTGACGAAATCCTCGGCCCCGATAAAGCCCGCCACCCCCCGCGCCAGCGCACCCGGGTGCATCACCGCCGCCGGGGCGTCGATCTGCCGGGCCAATTCGTCGCGATAACGGGCGCGCTCGGCCACCAGCCCCGCCGTCCAATCGGCGTCGATGGCAAGCGGCTGGCCGGCCAAAGCGGAAAGCAGTTTCGCCAGCGTGGCGTGGGCATCGCCCACCAGCCCCAGCGTCACGGGCATATTCCGCCCCATCTGCTGCGGATCAATGTCGATCTGGATCAGTTGACGCGCGGGATGATCGTTCCAACGCGGCGGGCCTTCGGTCCACATGAACGAGGAAAAGCGGCAGCCCACCGCCAACACCACATCGGCCTCGCGCAGCGCCCGCACCACGGCCGAACCGCCCACAAAACCGCCCTGACCAATGAAATAGGGCGCATCGGAGGCAATCACCCCCAGCCCCATCTGGGTGGTGATGGCAGGCGCACCGATAATTTCGGCCAGCTTGCGCAGCAACGGCGCCCCACCGGCATGAACCGCGCCGCCACCGCCGATCAACAGCGGACGGCGCGCCGAAGCGAGCAGACCGGCCGCCGCCGCAATCGCCGCCGCCGCGGGTTCGCCTGGGGCGAAGGGGCGATAATGCCGGCGCGGGGCATCAAGCTCGGCGGGGTCATAATCCCATTCGCGGGATAGTACCTCGGTGGGAATATCCAGATGCACCGGCCCCGGCCGGCCCTCCTGCGCCGCGCACATGGCACGATGCAGCAGTTCGGGCACACGGGCGCCATCGCGCACGGTGGCGTTCCATTTGGTCAGGCAGCCAAACAGACGTTCGTTGTCGGTGGAACTGAAAGCGCCGCGAATGGGGGCCATGATCGGCATCGGGTTGCTCGAAGTGATCGCCAGCACGGCCTGGTTGTTGGCGTGCGCCCCGCCCAGACCGGTGAACAGATTCATCCCTCCCGGCCCGGTTTCACCCAGACACAGCGCCATCCGTCCGGTGGCGGCATAGTGCGAGGCGGCCATGAATCCCGCCGCCGCCTCGTGTCGCACCCCGGTGAAGCGGATGCCGGGGGCTTCCGCCATCGCCCGGAACAGCGGCGAAAGCTTGCCGCTGGCCAGGCCGAACACCTCGGTGATGCCGGCGGCGGCGAGCACGCGCAAAATGGCGGCGGCACCGGTCAGGCGCAGGCCATTGACGGGGGGGATCAGAGAATTATCCATCGGGGCCTCGCGGTATCGTGAAATAATCTTGCCAACATTGGCCGCTCTTTACGGTTAGCGCCAGGGAGCGAAGAGGAACTATTGCCACCCATTAATGATTTGCACTAATCGTAGGTTTTGCACGATCCATAATGTGGAGTGATGATTAATCCCATGACGGTCGATCCCCGCCACCTGGCCTATCTGTTGGCCATTTACGAGAATGGTTCGCTCAGCAACGCCGCCAAGCTGTTGGGGCTTTCGCAGCCGGCGCTTTCCAACGCCGTCGCCCTGCTGGAACGCCGCCTGGGCGCCAAGGTGCTTAACCGCAACGGGCGCGGTGTGGTGGTGAACGAGATCGGCATGATACTGGTGCGCCGTTCGCGCGAGATGCGGTCGTTGCTAAGCGGGGCCGAGGAAGAAATCCGCCTGAAGCGCAACGGCCAATCCGGCCCGCTGGCGATCGGCGCCACGCCGAGCGTGGTGGAACATCTGCTGCCGCGCGCGCTGCGCGAATTGCAACACGGCAATTCGGGCCTGACGATATCGGTGGTGGAAGGGCTCGATGGATCGCTCAATCAATTGTTGCTCAACGGCGAGCTTGATCTGGTGGTGGGGGTGGTGGGGCAACCATTTTCGCCGGTGGAATTGATCGAAGAGGTGTTGATCGAGGATAATTTCTATCTGGCCGTGGGGCCGAACCATCCGCTGGTGACGCGGGAGAGCGTGCATCTGAACGAACTCAGCGATCATCTTTGGGTGATGCCGCGCCCCGGCGGGGCCGCATTCACGCATGTGCAGGCGATTTTTCTGAATGCCGGGGTGGCGTGGCCGACGCAAACCATCAGCACCAATTCATTCGCCCTGACGCGGCGGATGATCGGTCAATCCGACGCGGTGGGGCTGGTGACGGCAATGACCCTGGCGGGATGGGAATCACAGGTGCGCGCGATTCCCATGCCCGAGGCCGGCACGCGCAAGGTGGGGGTGCGCCAGCGGCGGCAAGCCGAGATTTCACCGCTGGCGCGCGGTTTTCTGGAGATCTTGCGCGATGTGGCGGCACGCCAGGCGCGGGAAGAACGGATCCCGCGAAATTTGATTCGCTGACATGGCAAGCGGCCGAGGAACGATATCGTTTCCTAAAGTTCGAATATCTGCTTCGGAGTCCTGTGCAAACACTCGCTGACCCCCGTCTCGGTGATCAGATAATCATCGCAAATCACCGAGAATTGCCGTTCGTTCTCATAGCCGGGATGCACCGCCAAACACATGCCGGCGGCCAATTTCATGGTTTCGTCGCGCCGGATCAGCGGGCGTTCCACCATGTCGTAACCCTGACCATGCGAATAAACCCGCAATTCCGCGGGCAAACCACGCGCTTGCATGAATTCGTCGTGCGCGGCGGCAATGGCGGCCGGATCGGCGCCGGGGCGCATCAGCGACAGGGTGAAATCCTGCGCCTCCTTGACCGCGGCAAACCCGTCGCGCAGTTCCTGGCTGGCCTTGCCGAACACCATCGTGCGGGCGATTTCGGTGTAGAATCCGCCGGGACCATTCACCTCGATCAGCAACGAGAAGTTATCGCCTTGTTCGATCGTCCGCCCTTGCAGATGCCGCCCCAAAAACGACGACCGGCTGCCCAGAGGCGCCGAGCAACCCAGATAAATCCCCTGCTCGCTGCCCAGCCAATGCCCCTCGGCTTCCACCGAAGCGATCACATCGATGTCGCGCATCCCGGGACGGATCACCTCAAGCACGCGGGCATAAAGAACATCTTGCAGATGGGCCGTGGCGCGGATTTGCCGGATCTCCTCGGCGCTTTTGATCGCCTTCAGCCCATCGGCCAAATCGGTGGCGTCAACGAACACATCGCCCAATGCCGCGCGCAACGCCGCCACGAACCCCCACGGCATCGCCCCTTCATGCACCAGGCCGATCTTCTTATAGCCGCGCGGCTTTAATACTTCGCCCGCCAATTCGCCTTCATAGGAATTGGTGTAGCCGACCGACAAAAACGCCGGCGTGCATAAAATCGCCCCCACGCCGCGATGGATCTGGTCCGAGCCATCCAACTTGCGCACACCCCCCCAAGGCCCGTTGTCGATCACGCTCATCAGATCGTCGCGGTGGAAGATCAGGCTGCGCGGATAGCCATTGAGAGCGGGAATGTCGGTGAACCACTTCACCGAACCGCCCAGCCAATCATTGTTGTTCTGCATCACCAAGGCATCGAGGCCCTGGGCCTCCATTGCGGCGCGGGTGGCCGCCCAGCGGCGTGCAAGTTCCTGGTCGGAAATCGGATATTGTAGGCGGCTCATGTCGCGATCGCTCCTGGGCGCATTATGCTGCGCATTAAATCCACACGGCCCGCCAGATAGGCGCGGCAATTTTCGATCAGGTCAAATATCCGTATTTGAACAGGGTATAACCAGAAGTGATCGATGAGTGACTTGAGTCCTGAAAACGCCGCCAAATTCGGGTGGAGTCAGCGGCGGAGCAAAACCGGGCCGCTCTGGCCTGGTGTTGCTCCGCCACAATTTTC
>JAJZHU010000066.1 GCA_021798375.1 Pseudomonadota bacterium
GATCGGATGGATGCTGGCTTGCCGCCGGCGCTGCCGCCATTGGTGGATGAATTGCGCCGCGATCTGTTGGCGTGGGTGCAAAATCGCGACGGCACGCGCGCCGAAGCCGCGCGTTTGATCCAGCATATTCGTGCCCGATCGCATGAAATCGAGGGGCATGATTGGCACGCGTTGTTGCTTACCAACCTATATCAGCGGCTGATCGAGACGATCGAGGTGTTTGTCTCGTGCCGCGATTTGTTGCTTCAGTTGCAGTCGCCCGCACGGCATATGCCGGCCGATTTGCGCGGCTTGCTGCGGGTCTCCAGCCGTCGGAAACTGCATGTCGATCCACTGCCGGCGCTGCGTTCGGCCCTGGCCGGGTTTATAACCGTGGTGGTGGCGGCAGGTTTTTGGATGGTCACCGCATGGCCGGACGGTGCGATCGCCACGATGTTGGCCACCGTGTTCGTGTGCATGTTCGCAACCCAGGACGATCCCCGCCCGGCCTTGCGCATGATGTTGCTTTTCACATTATTGTCCGTGCCGGTAACAGCTTTTTACAGCTTTGCGGTGCTATCCTCGGTCGATGGATTTCCGATGTTGGCGCTCGCTTTGGCGCCGTGTTTGCTCGTGATGGGTTATTTTATTGCTCTTCCCGCCACCAACCAGCGGGCGATGGGGTTTATGATCGGATTTATGGGCGGCCTCGCGGTGCAGTCGGCTTATAACGTTGATTTTGCGTCTTTTATGAACGCGAATATCGCCCAGTTGATCGGCGGGTTCATTGCCTTGATGGTGGTTGCGGTGTGCCGGGTGATCGGGGTGGCGGGGGCGGCGCGCCGGTTGGTGCGCGTGTCGTCGCGTGATTTGGCGAGTCTTACGCGGGCCAAGCCGGTGCTTAGTCAGGCCGACTGGGTCAGCCGGATGATCGACCGCGAGGGTTTGTTGCAACAACGTCTGGCGCAGATCGGGCCGCAGCCGGAATTGGCCGGGATCGATCTGCTCACCGATTTGCGCACCGGCGCCAATGTGCTCCAACTGACGCGGCTGCGTCACGGGTTGGCGCCCGACACGGCGGTTAATGAGCTTTTGTCGCGATTGCATGATTTTTTCCAGGCGCGGGCGCGGAAACTTTCCACTTTGCCCGACCCCGCCTTGCTGGCGTCGCTTGATCATAGTTTGACCGAATTCGCCATCGATTCCAACCGCGTGGACCACCGCGAGGGTGTTGCCGCGTTGGTGGGGCTGCGGCGCAATCTGTTCCCCGGGGCAAATCCTTTTAAAACCGGGTCATCCGAGGTGTTGGCATGATCGCGGAATTCAATGTCGCCGGGGTGTTTTTTCCCATCGCCTTGGTAACGGCGGTGATGGGGTTTATCGCAACCTTGGTGATCCGCCGCGTTTTGGCGATTTGCGGCTTTTACCGTCTGGTTTGGCATCCGGGTCTGTTTGACGCGGCGCTTTTTATTCTCATGTGGGGCGTTTTCGCCGCCTGCGTCCTGCCCTCTTTGCGACTGGTGCCATGAAACAAATTCTTTTCTCCTTGCTGCGTTTGGTGATCACATTGGTGATTGTGGCCCTGGCGGCGATTGTCGGTTGGCGGCTTTATGTCGCTTACGCGCTGGCGCCCTCCACCCGCGATGGCCGGGTGCGGGTGGATTCGGTGCAGATCGCGCCCGATGTGTCGGGCCTGATCGATCAGGTCGCGGTGTTCGACAATCAAAACGTGCAAGCGGGGCAGATCCTGTTCCGCATCGATGCGGCGCGGTTCGATCTGGCGGTGCGCCAGGCGCAAGATACGGTGCAGGCGGCGCAAGTGGCGTTGGATCAGGCCGCGCGTGAGGATCGGCGCGATCGCGGTTTGGGCAGCTTGGTGCCGGCCGAACAGGCCGAACAGGCCGCGGCCAAACAGGCGGGGCTGAAGAGCGGGCTGACCGCGGCGCAAGATGCGCTGGCGGTGGCGCGGCTTAATTTGGATCGCGCCACCGTGCGCGCGCCTGTCGATGGCACCATCGCTGGGTTGAATCTGTTGCCGGGGGCTTATGCCCTGGCGGGCAAGCCGGTGTTGGTCGAGGTCGCCACGCGCAGCATCTACGTCGAAGGCTATTTCGAGGAAACCAAATTGCCGCGTATCGCGCTGGGCGACCGGGCCGAAATTCGCCTGATGGGCGAGACCGAATTGCTCCATGGTCATGTGGTCAGCATCGCTCCCGCGATTGCCGACCGCGAACGCGCGGCAAGCCCGAGCCTGCTGCCCGATATCAATCCTACATTTTCGTGGGTGCGTCTGGCGCAGCGCATTCCGGTGCGCATTCGGATCGATCAGGTGCCGCCCGACGTAAGGTTGATCGCCGGACGCACGGCCAGCGTCACCATCACCACGCCGCACAAAATGCCCACGCCGCGCCAATTCTGGGGCAATCTGTGGGGCACGTTGCCATGAGATATGGCCCCCTTCTGCTGGCGTGCGGTTGGTTGAGCGGGTGCGGACTGACGGCGACGCACGAGCCGCTCGAACATGCGCTGATCAATAACCCGGCGGCCCAGACGGCGCTGCCGGGCGTTGCGGGTCAGGCATGGAGCCAGGGGCCGCTGCCCCATCATTGGTGGCGGTTGTATCGCGATCCGGCGTTGGATCTTTTGATTGAGCAGGCGCGCGCCGCCAATACAAGTTTGCGCGTCGCCAATGCCGCGTTGTTGCAAGCCAAGGCGCAGCAGGACCGTGTGGCCGCCGAAGGCCAGCCAGAAGTAGGGGCGTCGTTCGGGGCGGATTACGCGCAGGTCTCGGGCGAGCAATATCTGTTGTCCAACGTTGTGCCGACGATGGCTTTGTATGACACCGGCCTGTCGGCGTCTTATCAGCTCGATCTGTTTGGCCGGGTGAAACACGCCGAGGAAGCCGCCGGGGCGCACAGCGACGCGGTGCAGGCGGTGCGCGATACGGTGGGGATCTCTGTGGTGGCCGAAGTGGCGCAAGCCTACGTGCAGGTTTGCACAGCCAATCAGGCGCTTGGTTTGGCGCGGGAGCAGTTGGCGTTGCAGGGGCGTCTGGTCGAACTTACCCATCGTTTGCAGCAAGCCGGGCGGGCGGTGGATCTGGATGTGATCAAGGCCAAGGCCGGGCGCGACGATGTGGCGGCCAGTATGCCGGTCCTTCAGGCGAGGCATGATGCCGGTTTGTTGCAATTGGCGGCGCTGACCGGGCGGGTGCGGGCGGATTTTCCGGCCAGCGTGACCCAATGCGCCGCACCGCCGCGTCTGATCGCGGCCATTCCGGTGGGCGATGGCGCGGCTCTTTTGCGGCGGCGGCCCGATTTGCGCGCGGCGGAACGGATGTTGGCCGCGGCGACCGCGCAAATCAGTGTGGCCAAAGCCGATCTTTATCCGCAAATCAGCCTGGGCGCGAGCCTGGGTTCCACCGGCAAGCTGAGTGATTTCCTGACCCCGCCAACCAATTTTTGGGGTTTGGGACCACAGATCAGTTGGAATTTGAACCAAACCGCCGTGCGGGCGGAAATACGCGCGGCGGGCGCGGGACAGCAAATGGCGCTGGCCAAATTCGACGGCGCGGTGTTGGCCGCGGTGCGCGAGGCCGCCACGGCGATCTCGAACGAAAATCAGGATCAGGCGCGGCTGGATGTGCTAGTGCAAACCGAGGCCCGCGCCGAACGCGCCGGGCAGGAAGCCGCGATGTTGTTCCAGGCGGGCAAGGTAGGCGAGATGATGCCGCTGCAAGTCCACCGCGCGCAGTTGGCGGCCCAGGCGGCGGTGTTGGCGGGGCAGGCGAAATTGGCGTCGGATCAGGTCGCGCTGTTCCTGGCGCTTGGAGGCGGCTGGGAATAAGGGGTGTGGGCCGGATGATTGCACGGTTTTTGGCGGTTCTGTTGCTGGCGTCGGCGTGGGCGGGGCACGCGGATTCGAGCGTGGATAAAATTGAAGTCACCGGGCCGCGATTTTCCGGCTATTGGAACGTGGTTGGACCCAATCTGATCGAGTTCAAACTCGGGCTGTTATCGGGCATCAACATCATTTACAGCGGCGAGACCGTGGTGCGGGATATTTGCCTGATCCAGCGGACGGAGCATGGTTTTGTCACCATTTGCAGCGCCGGTTCGGCCTCGGCCGGGGGCGGCAGCCTGGCCCGGGACGAGGTGCGGTTGAGTTGGTCGAACGGTCCGGCCGAGCTGATTTTCACCGGCCATTGGGATGAAAACGACACCATCGCGGGCGCGTTTAGCGGCGGATTGGCGGGAATGCGCGTTACCGGCCATATTCCGGCGACGTTGCATAAATTGGAACCTGCGAGCGCCCCCGATGGCGGCGCCCATGCGGCGGTGCTGCGCGAGGTGCTGAATGATTTGCGCCAGGGCGTTTTGGTAAGGCAGCGTTACGAGCCGGGGGCGATCAAGCGCGTGTGGCGTGCCGAACAATGGCGCGAGGCAAAAGATGCCGTGGGGAGCGTGAATTATCTGGGCGTGATCCATGTGCATTGGCAGAAAAAACAGCCGGAGTTGCTGGAGGAAGTTTATGAGGTGCGCTCCGGCAATCGATTGTCGTTGTGCCGGATCAGTTTTAGTGAGCATGGGCTGGTGAATGATTTTGCGTGTCATGATGGGAACGGATAGGGAGAAGGTTGCGGCGTTGTGGGTCTCGGCCATGCGGCCAGGCTGCGGCGCGGGGCGAAGAATGACAAAGCGGCCGCCACCAAATCCATCGACGATGTTTTTTCATCCTTCTCCGCTCGACTCCGCCCGACGGTATCAGGTTGGTTTGGACGCGCTCAAAAGCATGAATTTGCCATCCTCATTGCGCGATCTGCTAGAGCATGATCGCCGCAGGTTGCATAACACGTAGGCGTGAATCATGCGTAAAAACAAAAAGCTAGAGCACGTTCGTCGCACGTATATGGTTCAACGTGATCCGAACGTGCTCTAGTGGTCCGTCCTCGCCCATGGAAAGCCATCTTCGAAGGGTGATAGTCGCCGGCGCGGAAATCTTGATTTTTGCCATGCAATAGCGCGTTCATCCGCCTCTACGACCCGGCAATCAAATACGCAATCCCATGGCTGATGCACGTCACAGGCGCATGAAGGCTGTGCTGTGAATAAAGCGCGATGCCGGGATGGTTGGCTGATTGCGCCAATCCCGCCAGCACCAGCGGGAAATCGGTGGCGGCATCGAGCGACGGGGTGGGATCAGGGTCGATCAACAGCAGATCGGCGTTGTAGTTGGCGACCAGCCGGGCGGCGTCGGCCAGCGATTCGCCGATCGAGGCGGCGGAGGCGTTGCGAAAGGTCTCGGCGGTGCCGGCTTGCCACACCACCAGGGCGACCGGGCGTTGGGCGAGGCGGGTTGCCACGTCGGGCAGCATGTCGGACACGGATTGGCCGCTGTTGTCGAGCGTGTCGAGGTCGATCGACAGATTGGGGCGTTGCGCCTGCAAGGAGGCGCGGATGCGATGCGGCAGTGAATCGTCTGGGGTGCCGATGGGGGCGATCACCAGCAGGCTGAGTTGGCGCCGTGCCAGGGCGGCTTTGAGGTGGAACAGCAAGGCGCCGGGGGCGGTAAGATCGCAAGGGGTGGCCCAGGCCGGGGTGAACAACAGCAGCCAGGCCGCGAGCGGTAATTTAAACATGGGCGGCGAGCGATTCGACATCGGTGGCGGCGGGGCTGGCCGGGTGGCGGGTGAGCAGCAGGGTTTGGCGGCGGATGGCGTCGCGCACGCGGTCGTCGCGGCGAACGATACCGGCAAGGGCCGGGGTTTGTTTGAGGAAATGCGCGCAGGCGCGGGCCAGGGTGGTGAAGGTGCGCTCGCCGTTTTGCTTGCCCGAGGCCTGGTTTACCACCACCCGCACATCGTGGCGTGGGCTGTCTTGCTGGTGCAGTTTGATCACGGCATAGGCGTCGGTGAGAGCGGTGGGTTCCTCGGTGACGATCACCAGCAATGTATCGGTGGCGGCGGCAAGACGGCGCTGGGTGCGATCGAGCCCGGCGCCGAGATCGAGCAATATATGGTCATAGTGCGGAGCCTGGGTTTGCAGCAGGGCGAGCAATTGTTCCAGTATGGATTCCTCCAGCGCGGCGAGGCTGCCCGAGCCCGAGCGGCCGGGAAGAATATCAAACCCGCCATCGTGATGGATGACGGTTTCCGCCCAAGCCGAACGCCCGGCAAGCAACGAGGCGACATCGCGCGCAGGCGTAAGCCCCAGTTGGATATCGATGTTGGCCAGCCCCAGATCGGCATCGAACAACAGAATATTGCGCCCCGCACGCGCCAGCGCATGGGCGAGCGTGATGGCGAACCAGGTTTTGCCGACCCCGCCCTTGCCCGAGGCGACGGCGACGAGTTTGCCCAAAGGTTGCGGGGGGATCATGGGATGGCGCTCCGGTTGAGGCGCTCGGCCAGCAGCGCGGGGGTGAGGGGGACCAGGCCATTGGCGGCGCCATCGCCGATGCCGGCCTCGGCGAGGAACAATTTTCCGGCGGCAGCGGCGGCGATGGGGCCGCCAAGGCGGCGGGCGATATCGAGTTTGGTGGCGATCATGTGGCTGGCGCCGGTGGCGCGAAAGGCGTGGGCGATATCGGCGGATTCGGCCGGATCGCAGCCCGCGGCCAGCACCAGCGCGACAATGGCGTTGCAGGTGGCTTTGAGCTCGGCCAGTTCGAGTTGGGCGGTGGGGTTGAACGGATCGATGCCGGGCGAATCGATCAGCACCGGGGTGTTTTCGGGGCGCAGCGCAAAGGCGCGGGCGAGGGCGACAGGGTGGGAGGCGACCACCAGATTGACCCCGAGCAGCCGGGTGAAGGAGGCGAGTTGTTCGGTGGCGCCGGCGCGGCTGCCATCGGCGGTGATGACCATCGGCGTGACGCCCGCCATCACCAGACGGGTGGCGAGGCGGGCGATGGTGAGGGTTTTGCCCGCGCCGGGCGGCCCCACCACCAATAGCGGGTGTTGATCGAGCGGCAGTGCCGCGAACGTGAGGGATCTGGCCAGCGCGTGGGTGAGATCGCCCTGGGCCAGTTGATGGCCCAGCGCCTCGGGCACGCCGTGCCAGGCAAGGCGGGCAAGGGCGGCAGCATTCGGCGGCGGTCGGTCCTGGCGCGGCGGCGGCGGCAGATCTTCCTCGGGTTCCAGCGCGGCGGTGATCTCCACCCCGTCACCCACGCGGCGGGTGGCGAGGATCAGCGCCTCGGCGCCCAATTCGGTGCGCACACGGGCCATGGCTTCGGTGATGGTGGTGCCGCGAAAGAGTTTGAGACGCATGAGAGGGTTATAATGGCGGAGAGGTTGGGAAATGGTTAGCGGCAGGGGGAGAAAGAATGTTTTTCAACGAGATGGATGGGTGAGCGAAGCGCCACCCATCGCTATATCGCCGGGATCATTCATAATGGTGGTGAAATTGCTTTTCATAGCTGGCATCGATCGGGATTGATGCGTCGTAAGGCGGGCTGTCCTTCACCCTCTGACGGGCGATTTTGATTTCAACCGACCGCTGCGTCCAATCGATCGATTTCACCGATTTGGACGAAATCAGCACTTTTTTCCAGGCCACCAATTATTGGTGTCCACAACAAGATAATCGATGTGCCAACTGGCGTCTCGCACCAGAAAATCCTCGACGTGGCCGATATCGCCGTCGGTGGCGCCGATATGGTATACGGCGGCTTTAAATCGTTGCCACCGTTCTGATGCGTGCGCGCGGAAAGATTTCCGATTGCGACAACACCGGCGTTGCGGGCCGGATGCGTTCGACAATGGCGCGCACGTGAAAGCGAATGCCGGACGAGGTGAGCAGCACGGGGGATTCGCTGCCGTGTTGATCGAACGCCTGACGCAGGCGTTGCATGAAATCGGCGAGGCGGGTGGGGGGCATGGCGAGTTGGCGATCTTCCAGCGGGCCGACCAGGCATTCGGCGATGGTGGCCTCCCATTCGGGCGACAATGTGATGAGCGGGATATAACCGCCCGCGTTTTGGTGGCTGTCGCTGATTTGGCGGGCGAGGCGGTTGCGCACCAGCCCGACGATGCCGGGGATGGCGCGGGCGTTGATGGCGCAGGCTTCCTGGATGCCTTCGAGGATGGTGGAAAGGTCGCGGATCGAGACGCGCTCGGCCAGCAATGCTTGCAAAACGCGCTGCACGCCGCCGACCGAGATTTGCGAAGGTATTAGATCCGTAATGAGCTTTTGCTGTTCGCGCGGCAGATCATCGAGCAATTTTTGGGTTTCGGCGTAAGACAGCAATTCGGCCATGGTTTCGCGCACCACTTCGGTGAGATGGGTGGTGAGCACCGACGCCGGATCGACCACGGTGCAGCCCTTGACGGTGGCCTCTTCCTTGAGCGTGGGGTCGATCCACAGCGCCTTGAGGCCGAAGGCGGGCTCGACCGTGGCCTCGCCCGCGATGGGGGGCATGTTGCCGCGCGGGTCCATCGCCAATAATTTGGTGGGGCGGAGTTCGCCCTTGGCGGCCTCGATTTCCTTGACGCGGATGGAGTAGGCATCGGCCGCCAGCGCCATATTGTCCTGGATGCGCACGGGCGGCAGCACAAAGCCCATCTCGCCGGCGATCGCGCGGCGCAGGCTGCGGATCTGGTCGGTCAGGCGCGAGGTTCCGCCGCCCGCCAGCGACAATAATCCATAGCCGAGTTCAAGCCGGATCATGTCGATGCGCAGACTATCGGCGATGGGCGGTTCGGCGGTGGGATTGGGCGCCGCCGCCGTGGGTTTGTCGTCTTCGCCGGGTGGTGGCGGCGGGTTCCTAAAGCGCACCCAGGCGCCGCCGCCGGCGAGTGCGGCAAGGCCCAGAAAGGGCAGCATCGGCAGGCCGGGGAGCAGCGAGAGCATGGCGGCGGCGGCGGCGGCCATTGCCAGGGGTTTGTGGCTGCCGCCCAATTGGCGGATCAGGGCGCGGTCGGCCGGGCCTTCGACGCCGCCTTTGGTGACCACGATGCCGGCGGCGGTGGAAACCAGCAATGACGGAATTTGCGTGACCAGACCATCACCGATGGTAAGCGTGGTGTAATTCTGGATGGCGTCGTTGATGTCCATGCCGTGGCGCAGCAGGCCGATCGCCAGACCGCCGATGATGTTGATTGATGTGATGATGAGCCCGGCGACGGCATCGCCGCGGACAAATTTGGCGGCGCCATCCATCGCGCCGTAAAAGGAGGATTCTTCTTCCAGTTCGCGGCGGCGGCGGCGTCCGGTGGCTTCGTTGATCATCCCGGACGACATTTCGGCGTCGATGGCCATTTGTTTGCCCGGCATGGCATCCAGGCTGAAGCGGGCGGCAACTTCGGCGATGCGGCCGGAACCTTTGGTGATGACCATGAAATTTACCACCAGCAGGATGGAAAACAGGATGATGCCGATCACCACATCGCCGCCCATCAGAAAGCCGCCGAAGGCCGAGACGACGTGGCCCGCGGCCAGAACGCCTTCGTTGCCGTGACTGAGGATCAGCCGGGTGGTGGCGACATTGAGCGAAAGTCGCAACAATGTTGTGAGAAGCAGTAAGGTTGGAAAGCTGGTGAAATCGAGCGGGCGGTGTAAAAATAGCGCCACCATCAACACCAACACCGAGGCAGTGACCGACGTGGCGAGCCCGAGATCGAGCAAGGCGGGCGGCAGCGGCAGGATCAGCACGGTGAGCAACGCGACGACGCCGATGGCGAGCCCGATATCGGAATTGGGCGCGTAGCGTTTGATCTGCTGGTTGAGTTGAGAAAGATCCATGCCTGCCATATGACGTTACGCCGCAACGCCGGCTTGGGGGGGAGGAACGGCGAGGCCTTGGGCGGAATAATCTCGCAATTTATTGCGCAGCGCGCGAATGGAAATGCCCAGGATGGTGGCGGCGTGGGTGCGATTGCCGAAGGTGTGACCAAGGGTTTGCAAAATCAGGTCGCGTTCGACTTCGTCCATGGTGCGCGGGGCAAACATCTGGTTGTTGCCGAGGGTTGGGGAAGCAGGGGCCACGCCGGTTATTTCGATGGCATCGGCGCCAATTTCGGAGCCGGATGCGAGCAGCACGGCGCGGTGGATGGTGTTTTCAAGTTCGCGCACATTGCCGCGCCAGGCGCCGGCGAGAAGGCGCGCGCGGGCATCATTGCCAAGAGGACGAAAAGATATACCGTTGATTTGGGCATAGTGACGGGTAAAATGTTCCGCCAGCGGAATGATATCGCCGGGGCGCTCGGCCAGATCGGGGATGCGGAGGCTGACGAC
>JAJZHU010000067.1 GCA_021798375.1 Pseudomonadota bacterium
CCACAAAGCGGCGGTGCGCGGTTTGTTTTACCCTAATCACCGATGCGAGCAACAGCCCGGCGGGGCCGATCAGAAAGCGTCCGGGTTCCATCATCAGCCGCACGCCGAGAGGTTGCAGATGGGCGCGCATGGCGCCGGCATAGGCCGCGGGCGATGCCTGGGTCTGGCCGCAATAATCGATGCCCAGCCCGCCGCCGCAATCGACCACTTCGACGATTTGGCCGTTGTCGCGCAGGTTTTGCACCATTTGTGCCGCGGCGGCGAAGGAGGTGCGGTAGGGGGCCATATCCAGAATCTGGCTGCCGATGTGGATGGCGATGCCGACGGGTTTGATGCCGGGAAGTGCTGCGGCGTGGGCGTAAAGCGCGGGCACGTCCTGGGCCGGGATGCCGAATTTGTCCTCGGCGCGGCCGGTGGAGATCTTGTGATGGGTGCCGGCGTCGATGTCCGGATTGACCCGCAGGGCGATGCGGGTGGTGCAGCCCAACGCCACCGTGCGGGCCGAGATCATATCGAGTTCCTCGGCGCTTTCCACGTTCAACTGGCCGATGTTTTGTTGCAACGCCAGATCGATTTCGGCGGCGGTTTTGCCCACGCCCGAAAACACGATGTGATCGGCGGCAATCCCCACCCGCAGCGCCCGCGCCAATTCGCCGCCGCTGACGACATCGGCGCCCGCACCCAGGCCGCGCAATAAATTCAGGATCGCCAGATGATCGTTGGCCTTTACGGCGTAGTGAATCGCCACATCGAGCCCGGCGTCGGCCAGCGCCGTGCGCAGGCTGGCGAAGCGCGCCCGGATCGTGCCCGCGCCATAGACATAGGTGGGGGTGCCAAAGCGGTCGGCGATCAGATTTAGCGGTATTTGTTCAAAGCACAGCCCGGCCATCGCATCGGCCGTGAGGGGCGGACGTGCGGCAATCAGTTCGGGCAGCGTGGGTTCGGGGCCAGAGGGGGGCGCAAGGTCGGCCATGGGAATCCCTAATGCGATGGATATGTATGCGGCCAGGTCACGGCACTGGCGGGGCCGGGCGGCAGGGGCTCGCCTTGTTTGCCGCAGGCGGCCAGCAGCAACAGCAGCATCACGGCGCCGATTCGTATCGTCATGACAAAGCCTCGATCCAATTGCGGGCGGCGGCGCGCACATTGCCCGGCGCTGTGCCGCCAAAGCTGGTGCGTGAGGCGAGGGAGGCCTCGACGGTGAGGAAGGAGAAAATGTCGGCGGTGATCCCGGCTTCTTCTGCCTGCATTTCGGCCAGCGACAGATCGGCCAGACCCACGCTTCGCGCCTCGGCCTTGGCGACCAGCCGGCCGGTGACATGGTGGGCGGAACGGAAGGGCAGTTTCAGCACGCGCACCAGCCAATCGGCCAGATCGGTGGCGGTGGAAAAGCCGCTGCCCGCCAGCTCCCGCATCCGGACAAGATTGGGGGTCAGGTCGCGCACCATGCCCTCCATCGCCGCGAGCGACAGGGTGAGCGCATCGGCGGCGTCGAACACGGGTTCCTTGTCTTCCTGTGTGTCCTTGGCATAGGCCAGGGGCAGGCCCTTCATCACCATCAGCAGGCCGACGAAGCTGCCCAGGATGCGGCCGATCTTGGCGCGCACCAGCTCGGCGGCGTCGGGGTTGCGCTTTTGCGGCATGATCGAACTGCCGGTGGTGAAACGGTCGCTGAGCGTCACAAAACGGTAAGGCGCGCTGCACCAGAGCACGATTTCCTCGGCGAAGCGCGACAGATGCATGGCGCAGATGCTGGCGGCCGAGAGAAATTCCAGCGCGAAATCACGGTCGGATACCGCATCGAGCGAATTGGCCGTGGGGCGATCGAAGCCCAAGGCGGCGGCGGTGGCGTTGCGATCGATCGGAAACGGGGTGCCCGCCAGTGCCGCCGAGCCAAGCGGGCATTGGTTGAGACGCGCCCGCGCATCGGCGAAACGGCCGCGGTCGCGCGCCAGCATTTCGACATAAGCCAGCAAATGATGGCCGAAGGTGACCGGCTGCGCGGTTTGCAGATGGGTGAAGCCGGGCATTGGGTCGGCGGCATGGATTTCGGCGCGCTCGGCCAGGGCGCGCATCAGGCCGAGCATCTGGCCGTCCAGCCCGTCGATGGCGTCGCGCACGTAAAGGCGGAAATCGGTGGCCACCTGATCGTTGCGGCTGCGCGCGGTGTGCAGGCGTTTGCCGGCCTCGCCGATGCGTTCGATCAGGCGCGCCTCGATGTTCATGTGGATGTCTTCCAGCGCCGCGTCGAACACAAAACCGCCGGCCTCGATTTCGGCCTGGATTTGGGCGAGGCCGGTTCTGATGGCGGATTCGTCGTCGGCGCCGATGATGCCTTGCTGGGCCAGCATGGCGGCATGGGCGAGCGAGCCGCGAATATCTTGCCGCCACAGCTTGCGGTCGAAGCCGATCGAGGCGTTAATCTCTTGCATGATCGCGGCGGGGCCGGCGGCGAAACGTCCGCCCCATGCCTGGTTGGCGGTTTGTTCGGACTGGTTTTTGTCGCGCTGGCTTTTGTCGCGCGGGCTTTTGTCGTTCAAGGAGAAGTCCACCATGCTGAAGATCAATCGACGCGGTTTGTTTGCGGCTGGGCGGACCCTAATCGCAGCGGCGTTGTTAGGCAAATTGGAAGGTGCGGCGCGGGCGGAAGATTTGCTCGATTTTTCGCATTTGCAGATGTTAAGCCCGCCCACGCCCGCGCCGGATGTGAGCTTTTTGCGCGCCGATGGCAGTGCGTTGAGTCTGAACGCGGCGCGGGGCAAGGGGGTGGTGCTGAATTTCTGGGCCACCTGGTGCCCGCCCTGCGTGGCCGAACTGCCGTCGCTGGACCGGTTGACCGGGATGCTGGCCGGCAGCGGCATCGAGTTGTGGACGGTTTCCGAGGATTTGGGGGAACGCGCCGCGGCGAAGGTGCGGAAATTTTACGATGCGCACGGGATTGCCCATCTGCCGGTGCTGGTCGATCCGCACGGCCAGGCGGCCGACGCGTTTGGCAATCAGGGTGTGCCGACGACATTGCTGATCGATCATGCGGGATTGGTGCGGGCGCGATTCGAGGGCGGCACGGATTGGGGCGAGGCTGCCGTGGCGGCGAAGGTGAGGGAGTTGGTGGGGTAACGGCCCGGATGGATGCTTTTGCCCCGCCGGTTAGAGCATGATCGCCGCAGGTTGAATAACACGTAGGCGTGAATCATGCGTAAAAACAAAAAGCTAGAGCACGTTCGTCGCGCAGATATGGTTCAACGTGATCCGAACGTGCTCTAGCTCCGGGGGAGCGAGCGCAGATAGGCGATCAGAGATCCACGATCCGCCGCACTTGGCGTGCCCATGTGCATTTCCGTTCCCGGAGTAGGCATCTTGGTGCCGAACAGGGCGTTGTTCGGATCGGTCAGGAACTTGTTAAGCTCGGCATCCGTCCAGACAATATGAGAGGTTCTCATCTCGATGGAGAATTTGAATCCCGGAACGGTTCCCGCGCGCTTGCCATATATGCTTCCAAGGCTCGGTCCAATTCCGTTTTGTCCCGGTACAACGCTGTGACAGGCAGAGCACTCTGCCGCGAATAAAGCCTTGCCTCTTTCGGGAGTCTGTGCGGATGCGGAAGCCGGCAACGCCATGCTGGCAACTGCCGATAAGACAATCAGATTGAAATTTGTCATCGCCGTGTTCCCTTGCGTGTTTTGCGCGTGTTTTGCGCTCGATCCGTCTGGGGGAGGCCGGCTAAAGTCCTCCCCAATTCCAGGCAGTGCCAAGAATGATCGCTGTATTTATTTTTGCATTGATCGCGGTCAAAAAATCTTGATTGCTTTTATTGATGATCCAGCTTCAAAACTTCGCCAGCCAGATACAGGCTGCCGCAGATCAGCACCCGCGCCGGGCCGTGGGCGGCGATTTTGATCAGCGCCTCGCGCACGGTCGGCCCCGCCACGGCGATCCCGCCCGATGCGGCGATGATGTCTGCCACCGGCAACGCCAGATGCTGTTGCGGTTCGGTTACGGCGTAGATGTGGCGGGCGAATTTTTTCAGTGGTTGCAAAAATCCGGCCGCATCCTTGCTGGTTTTCATGCCGATCACCAGATCGAGCGGCTGGTCGTTCCATCCGGCCACATGTTCGGCCAGCACCACTCCGGCGCCCGGATTATGCGCGCCATCGAGCCATAATTCTGAACCGGCGGGCAGCAGCGCCGCCAAATCGCCGTGCAGGCGTTGCATCCGCGCGGCCCATTCGGCATTTGCCACGCCTTGCCAGGCGCGATCGGGCAATCCCAGGCCCGAGGCGCGCAGGGCGGCAACCGCCAGCCCGGCGTTTTCGATCTGATGTGGCCCCAACAATCCCGGCGGCGGCAGTTCCAGCGTGCCGGTGGCGTCGCGGTAGGTCATGCCCGCCTGCGTGCGCTCGATGCTCCAATCGCGGTCGCGCAACAGCAACGGCGTGCCCATAGCGGCGCAATGGGCTTCGATCACCGCCAGCGCCTCTGCTTCGTGCCGCCCGGATACCAACGGCCGTCCGGCCTTGGCGATGCCCACTTTTTCAAACGCGACCTTGGCCAGCGTATCGCCCAGGAATTCGGCGTGATCGAGCGACAGCGAGGCGACGATGCAGGCCGCCGGTTTGTCCACCACATTGGTGGCATCGAACCGCCCGCCCAGGCCCACTTCCAACACGCATAAATCGGCCGGGGCGCGGGCGAACAGCAACAGGGCGGCGGCGGTGATGATCTCGAACACGGTGATCTCGTCACCCGCATTGACCGTTTCGATTTCCTCCAGCACGTCGGCCAGCATTTCGTCGCTGACGATGTCGCCGGCGATGCGGATGCGCTCGTTGAAACGGATCAGATGTGGGCTGGTATAGACATGCACCCGCCAACCCGCGGCCTCGGCCATCGCGCGCAGAAAGGCGCATGTGCTGCCTTTGCCGTTGGTGCCCGCCACATGGATCACCGGCGGCAGTTGCCGTTCCGGATGGCCCAGTTTGGCCAGCAGCACCAGGAGGCGCTCCAGGCTGAGATCGATCATGCGCGGGTGCAGCCCGTGCAGACGGCTGAGAATCGGTCCTACCCGGTCGAGTCCTGTGGGGTCCGACATGGTCAGGCGGCGGCCTTTTTTTCGGTGAGCAGCCCGATCAGGCGCGCCAGTGTTTCACGCATTTCGGTGCGGCGCACGACCATATCCAGAATGCCGTGTTCCAACAGATATTCGGCGCGTTGAAAGCCCTCGGGCAGTTTCTCGCGCACGGTTTGCTCGATCACCCGCGCGCCGGCAAAGGCGATCATCGCGCCGGGCTCGGCGATATGAATGTCGCCCAGCATGGCGAAACTCGCCGTTACCCCGCCCGTGGTCGGGTCGGTGAGCACCACGATGAACGGCAGACCTGCTTCTTTCACCAATTGCGTGGCGATGGTGGTGCGCGGCATCTGCATCAGGCTGACCGCGCCTTCTTGCATGCGCGCGCGGCCCGCCGCGGTGAATACGATCAGCGGCGCTTTTTGCAGCACGGCCAGACGCGCCGCCGCCACGATGCCCTCGCCCACGGCGGCGCCCATCGAGCCGCCCATGAATTCAAACGCCATCGCCGCCACCACGGCGCGGTGTCCGCCGATGGCGCCGTGCGCCGCCACCACGGCGTCTTCCAGCTTGGTTTTTTCGCGCGCATCCTTCAAACGGTCGGTGTATTTCTTTTGATCGCGAAAGCGCAGCGGGTCCGCCGGCACTTTCGGCAGTTCGATGCGGGTGTAGCTGTCTTTGTCAAAGGTCCATTCCAGCCGTTCCAGCGCGCCGACGCGCATGTGGTGGCCGCAATGGGTGCAGACCTTGAGGTTGCGCTCCAGGTCTTTGTGAAACAGCATCTGCTGGCAGTTCGGGCATTGGTGCCACAGATTGTCCGGGGTCTCGCGCCGGCCGAGCAGATTGCGGATTTTGGGGCGGACGACGTCGGTGATCCAGCTCATCGTGTTACCTATCAGAAAATGGCTTCTTGTTTTAAACGAAGCCGGGAATCAAGACGCATACTGGCGAAATTTAGATGCGACGCGAATATTCAGGCGGTTGATGGAGTTTTCTTCACTGCTTCCAGAAACTTCTTTCTAATTCGCCGCTTTTCCGGTTGCAACAGGTCCCGTCTAACCGCGTCCCGTCCTTTCGCCAATAATTTTCCGTCAAATTCGGGCGGAACATCGCTTTTGGTGTCCATATAGACCGCGAGATTTTTGATCTCGGGTTCTTCCAGCGAAGCTGCGTATGCTTCGGCCACGTTGTCAAGAAGGCTCTCGGCCAACGGTTCCGGGCCGAGGTTGAGAGGGGCCGAAGTTTTCCCGACCGTTTTATGCACGGTCAGAAAAGTCGTAATCTTGGCAGGATTCCATTCCGTTACGGTATCGGCCTCGTTGATCAGATGAGGAGATTGGCTGCCGCGGCTAGGTTCAATACCAAGCAAATGCACTCGAACCCCGAAATTTTGGGCGATTTGAACGCCGATCCGAATATCTTCGTCACCGGAAACGATGATCGCGTCGATAATGGCGCGATTGCGAGCAAGTTCGATCAAATCTGTGACGATGAGAGAATCGACGCCTTTTTGTTGCCCCGCGCCGTTGACGAAACCCAGCCTGACTTTCACGTTGTCAAGCGATGCCAGCCTGGTTTGTTCGGCGGTGAGCCCGCGATTGCCAAGCGCGCCATCATACCAATAGATGCGAAGCAACTGAAGTTGGCCGCATTTTAGTCGTGCTACGCCAATCAACTCCTCAACGATGATTTCTTCATTGAGCACCAGTGTGGAACGCGGTTGCTGGGAACCAGATATCGCGGCGGAACCTTGCGCGAAAAGATAGCCGGCATCTACGAAAATTGCGACGCGATCCATTCCAGCCTCGTAAAATAGTAAGGGCTCCCGCAGGAGCCCTTGTGTAGGCCAGATGCATCCAGAAGTAATGTAGCGGATACACCCAGCGGGACCCAATATATAGCAGCCTCACAGACTTTGCAACGGCCGTTCTCCAAACGAAGAGTCGCCCAAGAGCAATCTGCCATCACCGGCTGCTACTGTGCCGCCGCCAGGGTGCGCACTTCATACAGCACCGCATCGACGGTTTTATCCGTTGCCTTGCCTTGTTCATCCAACGTCGCGGCCATAATCCCGATCAGCGACGACGCCACCACCGCCGCGTCGGCAACCTCCCAGGCGGCCGCCACATGGGCGGGGGTGCGAATGCCGAAGCCGATGGCGATCGGCAGATCGGTCACCGCGCGCAGGCGTGGAATGGCGGCTTCCAGTTGTTCGGGTGTTGCCGTGCCGGTGCCGGTGATGCCCGCGATCGAGATGTAATAGACAAATCCCGACGAGCCCGCCAACACCTGCGGCAGCCGCGCATCGTCGGTGGTGGGGGCCACCAGACGGATCACGTCGATCTTGTTCGCGGCGGCAAAGGGCAGCAACAAATCGGCTTCCTCGGGCGGCAGATCGACGATGATCAAGCCATCGACGCCCGCGGCTTCGGCATCGATGCAGAATTGTTCGGGGCCATAGGCCAGGATCGGATTCAGATAGCCCATCAGAATAACCGGGGTATTCTGATTTTCATCGCGGAAATCATTCACCAGCGCCAGTGTGCCGCGCAAGGTGGCGCCCGCCTTCAGGCCACGGATGGCGGCGGCCTGAATGGTAGGCCCATCGGCCATCGGGTCGCTGAAGGGCATGCCGATTTCGATCAGATCGGCGCCCGCGCCGGGCATCCCGCGCAGAATTTCGAGCGATGTCGCCCGGTCGGGATCGAAGGCTTCGAGATACGGGATCAACGCCCCGCGCCCGGCGGCCTTCAGTTGGTCGAAACAGGCTTTGATCCGGCTCATAGCGTGACTCCCAAATGATGCGCCACGGTGAGGATGTCTTTGTCGCCCCGGCCGGAGAGATTCATCAAAATCACCTGATCCTTGCGCATCGTGGGCGCCAGTTTGGCAACATAGGCGACGGCGTGGGCGCATTCCAATGCCGGAATAATGCCTTCGGTGCGGGTGCAAAGCTGGAAGGCGTCCAGCGCTTCCTGGTCGGTGATGCCCACATATTGGGCGCGGCCGATGTCGGCCAGCCAGGAATGTTCCGGCCCGATGCCGGGATAATCCAGCCCGGCGCTGATCGAATGGGCTTCCTGGATCTGACCATCGGCGTCTTGCAGCAGATAGGTGCGGTTGCCGTGCAGCACGCCGGGGTGGCCGCGTTCGATCGACGCCGCCGTTTCGCCGGAATCCAGACCCTTGCCGGCCGCCTCGACGCCGATCAGCTTTACGTCCGGTTCGTCCAAAAACGCATCGAAGATGCCGATGGCGTTGGAACCGCCGCCCACCGCCGCCACCACCGCATCGGGCAGCTTGCCCTCGGATTCTTGCAATTGGGCGCGCGATTCGCGCCCGATGATCGCCTGGAAATCGCGCACCATGGCCGGATAGGGGTGCGGACCGGCGACCGTGCCGATCAGATAATAGGTGTCGTGCACATTGGCGACCCAATCGCGCATCGCCTCGTTCATCGCGTCTTTTAACGTGCCGGCGCCCGAGGTGACGGGCCGCACTTCGGCACCCAGCAATTTCATGCGGAACACATTGGGCTGCTGGCGCTCCACGTCGGTGGCGCCCATGTAAATCACGCAGGGAATATCGAACAAGGCGCACAGCGTGGCGGTGGCCACACCATGCTGACCCGCGCCGGTTTCGGCGATGATGCGGGTTTTGCCCATGCGCCGCGCCAGCAGGATCTGCCCGGTGCAGTTGTTCACCTTATGGCTGCCGGTGTGGTTCAGTTCTTCGCGTTTGAAATAGATTTTGGCGCCGCCCAGCGCCTCGGTGAGGCGCTGCGCGAACCACAAGGGCGAGGGACGGCCCACGTAGTCCTTGAGATAATAATCGAGTTCCTTTTGAAAGCCTGGGTCGGCCTTTGCCGCGGCGTAGGCTTGCTCGACCGAAAGCACCAGCGGCATCAGTGTTTCGGCCACGAATCTGCCGCCATATTCGCCGAACCGGCCGCGTTGGTCGGGGGCGCTGTGCAGGCTGTTGGCAAGCTGTGGGGCGGTGGTTTCGGTCACGTCGATCATCTCACTGGTGGGTTTGCGCGTTCTAGCGCGAGAAGCCGCCCCGGTCGAGGGCGGCTTGGGTTTTTGCGCTAAACATGAAGTCGGGAAGCCGGATTACCCGTGTTTGCGCGGAACGCTGGTCTCCCAACCGCCGCCCAGCGTCTTATAGAGCGCCACCATGTTCATCGACACGTTGGTGGTGCTGTCGTCCAATTGCTGTTTGGCATTCAGCAACTGCTGTTTCATGCTGAGGAGATCGATGCCGTCGATCAGGCCCTGGTTGAATTGATCCTGGGCCAGTTTCAGGGTTTTTTCCTGGGCCGCCACGGTTCTTGTCAGTTGGTCGCGGCGGGTTTGTTCGGCGCGGTAAGAGTTCAGCGCGTCATCCACTTCGTGCCAGGCGGACAGCACGGTGCGCTGATAGGTGACGGCGGATTCCTGCTGTTCTTGCTGGCGCAGATGCAGTTGCGCCATGAGCTTGCCGCCCTGGAAGATCGGCAAGGTCAGTTCGGGGCCGGCGGCAAAGGTGCGCGCACCCCAGTTGCCGAGGTCCTTCAGCTTTAATGCTTGTATATCCAGGCTGCCGGTCAGGCTGATCGAGGGGTAAAAATCGGCCTTGGCCATGCCGATGGCGGCGGTGGCGGCGTGCAGATTGGCCGAAGCCGCGCGGATATCGGGGCGCCGCTGGGCCAATTCCGAAGGCACGCCCACCGGCACACGCGGCGGGGTGGGCGGGATTGGCCGCATGGTTGCAAGCTCGGGTCCCAGCGCGCCGGGGGTTTCGCCCAGCAGGAAGCTCAGACGGTTGATCATTTGCGATTGGCGGTCGAGCAGGGTGGGGATGGCGGATTCGGCGTCGCTGACCGCCGCGGTGGCGTTGTCGAGATCGATTTGCGACGACATGCCCGCTTTGGCGCGCTCCTCGACCAGATTGAGCTTCTTGCGGGTGAAAGTGAGATTGTCGCGCGCCAGCGTGAGATCGGCCTGAATCCCGCGCAAACCGACGTAGTCGCGGGCGACTTCGGCCAGTGCCGAAATCAGTGCGCCGCGGCGATCGT
>JAJZHU010000068.1 GCA_021798375.1 Pseudomonadota bacterium
AGCATCGTCCCCGCCCCAATTCGCCGTCCGGCTTGCGGTTTGCTCGCCTCATCCTCGCCCAGGCGCATCACCGCCACGGCGCTTTGGAAACCGCCGAAGGTCGTGCCGATCGAGAATGCCAGCAGCAAACCGCCGATCCAACCGCCGTCGCCGTTGAAAATCAGTCCGCGCAGCCCGCCCAAATCGACCCCGATCAGGGCGGCGGCCAACATCACGCCGATACAAAACCCCAGCGCCGCGTGGCGGAGCACGAATGTGAACACGCTCGGGGTGCGGCGTTGGTTCATGCGCTTTGTTTCGCCTTCAGCAAAAACACCGTCTCGCTCGCGGCCATGCCAAGGGCGTAGGCGGTAAAGGTGATCATCGCGCAGCGAAAGGCGAAATCATGGGCGAATGTGGCGGCGCTCAGGGTGAGCACGGCGAGCAAACCATGTACCGCGCCAATCCACCAACTGCCAACATGGCCACTGCCGGCGCCGATGCGGCCGCGCAGC
The DNA here is from genome assembly GCA_021798375.1 of Pseudomonadota bacterium. Classification (GTDB taxonomy): domain Bacteria; phylum Pseudomonadota; class Alphaproteobacteria; order Acetobacterales; family Acetobacteraceae; genus JAJZHU01. The sequence goes on from JAJZHU010000068.1 coordinate 495, forward strand.
GAAATCGCCCCGGCCAACACGATTGCCAGCAACGCCATCGAGGCAAATTCATTGTGATCCATGGCCCAAGCTCCCCCCAAGCACGAAAACAGGTTCCCAGGATATGCCCTCGCGGCCCGCGCGCCAAGCAAAATCGCTGCAATGCAGCAAATTTACAGTGACTCTATCTGGGCGATGCCGATCCCCGCCAGCAGCGCCGCGGCAAGCAGCAGTAAAACCGGAATGACCGGTCGCATTTTCACGGCGATGCCGCGCCCGCCCATGATGCCCAGCAGTGCCAGCAACGGCACCGTGCCAAGCCCGAAACAGGCCATGGCGACGGCCGCGCGTCCTGGCGAGCCGCGGCTGCTTGCCGCCAGCAGCGCCGCCCCCAACAGGCAGCAAGGCAGAAACCCCAGGATCAGGCCGGTGGCGAAATGCCGCCAAGGCCCAAGCGCCTCCAAACGCGCCGTGAAAGGCCGCACCATGCGCCACAAGAACAACCCGCGCGCCAGGTTGATGGCGGGAAACCAGCGGTGCAACGCCTGCAACGCCATCAAGCCGCTCGCCGCCAGCAGCAACCCCCCGCTCAAGGCATGCAACATTGTCAGGCGCGACAGCAACGACACCCCCGCGCTCAGGGCGGCCCCCAATCCGGCATAGGTGGTGATGCGCCCCAAATGATACAGCGGCAGCGCCCCGGCAAGCACCCGCGATCGTTCGTTCAAACGCCGGGCGGGAATGCAGGCCATCGAATCCGACGCCTGCGCCAGCACGAACGCGCCGCACATCGGCCCGCAATGCAGCACGCTGCCCAACAATCCCATGGCAAACAACAACACAGGCATCGCCATCGGCCACAGCCCCGGCGCGGATCCCGGCGTTGTCAGCGTGTGACACAGCGAAATTAGGCCGTAATACCAATTCATGTTGTGCGTCGTGTGTTGTGCGTGATGGATCGTTGCGATTTCATTGATACACGTCAAGGCTACCGCGTGGCTTGTCTTTACTTTGCAATACGGGCGGGGATGAATTTGGGCGGACTCCGCATTCAGAAAATAGGGGATCAGACAATGCCGGAAACTGTGCCGGAAACTGTGCCGGAAACTCTGCCGGGGCCAAGCGGCGTGGCCATAGGCGATGTCATCGTGGGAACAATGATGGCCGTGCTTGGTTTGGTGGGGCTGTTGATGGCCTCGCGGGCGCTGGATAGCGAAATCTATATTTTCGGTCTCAGCCTGGCGCTTTTCGCGGCCGTGTTCGATTTTGGGCTGATCCGGGCTCACTTCGACAAAAAAGGAGCGCAGTCATGACCAACGCGGTTACCGCAAGGGCCACGCCCGCTCCCCGCTACAACGAGGCGGTGGTCAGAAAATTCATCATCGCCACCATTTTCTGGTCGGTGGTCGCATTCGCCCTGGGTTGTTACATCGCCGCGGAACTCTGCTGGCCCGCCCTGAATCTCGACCAGGCATGGTTGAATTTCGGGCGGCTGCGCCCGGTGCACACATCGGCGGCCATTTTCGCTTTTGGTGGCTCGGCGTTGATGGGGTCGTCGCTTTTCGTGGTGCAACGCACCTGCCGCGCCCGGCTGTGGGGCGGCGAGGCGCTGGCCAATTTCGTATTCTGGGGCTATCAGTTCTTCATCGTGATGGCCGCGCTTTCCTATGTGCTGGGCTATAGCCAGGGCAAGGAATACGCCGAACCGGAATGGCATCTCGATCTGTGGCTCACCCTGGTCTGGGTCTGCTATCTGCTGATTTTCGTCGGCACGCTGCTCAAACGTGAAGAGCCGCACATCTATGTGGCGAACTGGTTTTATCTGGCCTTCATCGTCACCATTGCGATGCTGCACGTCGTGAACAATGCCGCCGTCCCGGCCTCGTTCTTCATGGCCAAAAGCTATTCCGTCTATGCCGGCGTGCAAGATGCGTTGATCCAATGGTGGTATGGCCATAATGCGGTAGGTTTCTTCCTCACCGCGGGCTTTTTGGGCATGGTGTATTATTTCATCCCCAAGGCGGCCAATCGTCCGGTCTATTCCTACCGTTTGTCGATCATCCATTTTTGGTCGCTGATCTTCATGTATATCTGGGCCGGGCCGCATCATCTGCATTACACCGCCCTGCCGGATTGGGCGCAAACCTTGGGCATGGCGTTCTCGATCATGCTGTGGATGCCAAGCTGGGGCGGCATGATCAACGGCATGATGACGCTTTCCGGCGCCTGGGACAAACTCCGCACCGACCCCGGCTTGCGTTTCTCGGTTACCGCCGTGGGCTTTTACGGCATGGCCACCTTTGAAGGTCCGGTGATGTCGGTGCGTCAGGTGAATTCGCTCAGCCATTACACCGATTGGGGCATTGGCCATGTGCATTCAGGCACCCTGGGCTGGGTTTCGTTCATCACCTTCGGGATGCTCTATTACATCGTGCCGGTGCTGTGGAAACAAAGGGATGTCTATTCCAAAAAGCTGGTGGCCTGGCACTTCTGGATCGGCACGCTGGGCATTGTTTTCTATATCACCTCGATGTGGGTTTCGGGCATCACTCAAGGCCTGATGTGGCGCGCCTATGATAAGCAGGGTTTCTTGCAATATTCCTTTGTCGAAAGCGTGGTGGCGGTACACCCGTTCGAGGTGGTTCGCCTGATCGGCGGACTGATGTTCCTGGCTGGCGCTTTGATCATGGTCTATAATCTGGTCCAGACGATGCGCGGGGCGACTGAAAAAACCAGTGCGGCATTTGCTGCGCAGGCAGCGGAGTAAATCAGATGCGCTTTCGTCACGAATTTATCGAAAAAAACGCCATCCTGCTGTTGGTGCTCACGCTTTTGACCGTCTCCATCGGCGGCATCGTCGAAATCGCGCCCTTGTTCACCATTGAAACCACCATCGAAAAGGTGAAAGGCGTGCGTCCCTACTCGCCGCTGGAATTGGAAGGCCGCGACATTTACATCCGCGAAGGATGTTACGTCTGCCACAGCCAGATGATTCGCAGCCTGCGCGACGAGGTCGAGCGTTATGGCCATTACTCGATCGCCGCCGAGAGCATGTATGATCATCCCTTTCAATGGGGATCGAAACGCATCGGTCCCGATCTGGCGCGGGTGGGTGGCAAATATTCCAACGATTGGCATTATCAGCATCTCACCAACGCCCAATCGGTGGTGCCCGAAAGCCTGATGCCGCACTACGCATTTTTGCAAAAGGCCCGCGTCAGAACCAACCTCACCGTCTTGAAGATGAAGGCGTTGCGCACGGTCGGCGTGCCTTATACCGACGATGATCTGAAAAACGCGGTGGCCGACGAATATGCCCAGGCCGACCCGAACGCCACAACCACGGATTTGTTGAAACGTTATCCGAAGGCCAACATGGTGCCGGGTGACGGGCGCGGCCCGACGGAAATGGATGCGTTGGTGTCATATCTTCAGGTGTTGGGCACGATGGTGAATTTTGCCGACACCAGCGAAGAACAGTTGCAGCAATAGGAACAGGCGATGGAAACCCTGCTCTGGGTGCGAGCGCATATGGTGGCCTTGATGGTCGTGGTGTTCGGCCTGATCGCTCTCACCACCTACTGGCCTGGTCGGAAATCGGTGGTTGAGCGCAACGCATCGATACCACTCGACGACGATTTGTGAGGATAGTGATATGCCCACCGACATCGAAAAAGACGAAATTTCGGGCCAATATACCACTGGCCACGAATGGGACGGCCTGCACGAACTAAACACGCCGCTGCCAAAATGGTGGCTCTACACCTTCTATCTATGCATTGCCGTGGCGATGGCCATGTTTGTGCTGCTGCCATCGATCCCCTGGGTGCATTCCTATTGGCACGGCACGCTGGGTTATTCCTCGCGCAAGGTGGCGATGGCCGAATATGCCAAGATGGAGTCTTTGCATGCCGACGCATCCCGCAAGATCGCCGCGATGAGTCTCGCCGATATTCGCAAGGATCCGGCGCTGCTCGAAACGGCGCTGACCGCGGGTCGCATCACCTTTGCCAATAACTGCCAACCATGCCATGGCGCCGGCGGGCAGGGGCGGCCCGGCTTCCCCAATCTGGCCGACGACGTATGGCTGTGGGGCGGCAAGCTAAGCGATATTCAAACCACCGTGACACACGGCATCCGCAGCAGCGATCCAGACACCCGCTACAGCGCCATGCCGACCTTTGGCGATGATATCCTGACCGCGCAGCAGATCCAGCAAGTGGCCGATTTCGTCTGGGTCAATTTCTATGGTCATGCCGAACCGGGCGTCGATACCGCGCCCGGCGCCAAGATCTTCGCCGACAATTGCGCCGCTTGCCATGGCGACAAAGGCCAGGGCGGACGCGATTTCGGCGCCCCGCCACTGGCCTCGCATGTGCATCTCTATTCCGAAAGCCGCGATACCATCGTGGCCCAAGTCACCAAGCCGCGCTTGGGTGTCATGCCGAATTGGGGTGCCAAACTTGATCCGGCCACGCTAAAATCGGTCGTGCTTTACGTCCATTCCCTGGGCGGAGGCGAGGAGTAATCAAGTGAACGTCGTGCCGCCGCCCATCAAAACCGATCCGGAACAACCGTCGCAATCCATGTATGCGGATCATGTGACAGTCTATCCAAAGTCCGTCGATGGGCCGGTGCGGCGAGTCAAATGGGCGATCCTGTTCGTCTGCCTGTCGATCTATTACCTGTTGCCCTGGCTGCGCTGGTCGCGCGGCGAGGGCAAGCCTTCGCAGGCGGTGCTGCTCGACATCGTGCATCGCCGTTTTTATATGTTCGGCGCCGAATTCTGGCCGCAGGACATCTATCTGCTCACCGGCCTGCTGATCCTTTCCGCCGTCAGCCTGTTTTTGGTGACCTCGATGTTCGGCCGCGTCTGGTGCGGCTACGCCTGCCCGCAAACAGCGTGGACCGATCTGTTCATGCTGGTCGAACGCTGGGTCGAGGGCGATCGCAATGCCCGGATCAAATTGGATCACGCCCCACTCTCGCTGAACAAGCTGGCGCGCAAATCGGCCAAGCATTTGATCTGGTTCGGCATCGCCTTTTGGACCGGCGGCGCCTGGATCATGTATTACATCGACGCGCCGACATTGGTGCGCGAATTCTGGACCGGCCAAAGCAGCGCCGGGGTCTATGGATTTATCGGCCTGTTCACCGCCACCACCTATGTTCTGGCGGGCTGGTCGCGCGAACAGGTGTGCACCTATATGTGCCCATGGCCGCGTTTTCAGGCATCGATGCTCGATGAACAAAGCCTGATCGTCACCTATCAGGATCAACGCGGCGAGCCTCGGTCGGTTGGAAAACGTCACGACGGCAACACCCATCTCGGCGATTGCGTCGATTGCGGCGTGTGCGTGGCGGTGTGCCCGACCGGGATCGATATCCGCGACGGCATCCAATTGGAATGCATCAACTGCGGCCTGTGCGTCGATGGCTGCAACAGCGTGATGAAAAAACTCGGCCTGCCGCCCGGATTGGTGGGCTGGGATACGCTGGCCGATCAAAAATTGCGCAAGCAAGGCAAGCCGCGCGAAGTGCCGCATTATCTGCGTCCGCGTACCATGATCTATATGGCCGCGCTGGGCGTGGCGATGGCCGCCATGGTGGTTGGTTTCTTCTCCCGCCCCACCCTGGCGGTCGAAGCACAGCACGACCGCGCCCCCTTGTTCGTGATGACGCGCGACGGCGGCATTCGCAACGCCTACACGTTGAAACTCACCAACCGTTTGGCCACGGCCAATTTCGATTTGTCGATCCAAGGCCTGGGCAACGCCGACCTGACAGTGGCGGAATCCGGTGTGGCGGAGGCGCCGGTGTTGCATGTGGTCGGACCAGGCGACGACGTGGTTGCCTATCGCGTGCTGGTGCATGTGACAACGCCCGCGTTGGAAAACGGCAGCCATAAATTCAATTTCGTGTTGAAAAATCTGCAAACCGGCAAAATTGCCACCTACCAGTCCGTGTTCCTCGGGCCGGGGATCGCGAACTAATCAAAGGGGCCATCATGGCGCAAGGCATAACATCGATTCAGCGCTCGGGGTGGCGATTTTTCCCCGTGTGGGTGATCGGGGCATTGGCGGTGGTGATCGCGGTGAATGTCGTGTTCATCACCATCGCCGAAAAAACCTTCCCCGGCGAAACCGGCGGCGACCCCTACGACACCGGCATCAAATATAATTACGTGCTGAACGACGCCGCCCGCGAGGCGCGGATGGGCTGGAAAATCACCGCCGCCACCACCGGCGGCAATGTGGTGATCAAAGCGCAAGACCGCGACGGCAGCGTGCTCAGCGGGCAAATCACGGCAGTGGCGCTGCGTCCCCTGGGCGATCCTTCGCGCACGCCCTTGCATTTTTCGCGCGGCGTTGACGGCGCCTATCACGCGCGGGAATCCTTGGCCCCGGGGCAATGGGATGTGATGACAAACATCGCGGCGCGCGGCCAGACCTATCGCATCACCGAACGGCTGGTAGTGAAATAACGTGTCGGCCACCCTGGCGCTGCGGCCGGACGCGCTGTGCCAGCACTGCGGCGCCCCGGCGCGCGGCGCCGCCTTTTGCTGCACCGGCTGCGAGGCCGCGCACGAGGCGATTGCCGGCATGGGGCTGGGCGATTATTACACCCGCCGCGTCCTCGATCCCTCCGCCCGCGTCCTGCGCCCCACCAGCGACGGCCTGGCCGACCCCGAACGCTTTGTGGAAATACTCCAAGACGGCCTGTGCCGCTTGCGCCTGGGGCTCGACGGCCTGCAATGCGGCGCCTGCGTCTGGCTGATCGAATCCGTGCTGTCGCGCGAACCCGGCCTGGATCTCGGCCGGGTCAACATGACCACCAGGCGCATCACCCTGCAATGGCGCGGCGCGCCCACCCTGGCCCACCGCTTCGTGCGCCGGATCGAGGCGCTGGGCTACCGTTTGCTCCCCGCCGCCGCCCTGGCCGCCACCGACGATGAAGCCGGCCGCACCCTGGTGCGAGCGATGGCCGTGGCCGGCTTCGCCGCGGTCAATGTGATGCTGATGTCGATCGCTACCTGGGCCGGGATAAGCCAGCACATGGGACCGGCGACCAGGGCGTTGATGCATTGGTGGTCGGCACTGCTGGCACTCCCCGCGATCGTCTACAGCATTCAACCCTTCGCCCGCTCGGCCGCCCGCGCCCTGTCGCATGGGCGCACCAACATGGACGTGCCGATCACCCTGGGCGTGCTGCTCACCGCCGCGATCTCGCTGATCGAAACCATCAAAGGCCGCGAGCACGCCTATTTCGACAGCGCCATTACCCTGCTGTTTTTCCTGCTGATCGGCCGCGTGCTCGATCATCGCGCCCGTGGCGCCGCCCGGGCCACAGCGCTGCAATTGCTGGCCCTGCGCGCCGACAACGTGACGCTGATCGAACCCGCCGGCACTCGCCGCGTCTCCAGCGAGCAAATTCCCGCCGGCGCCCTGCTGCTCGTCGGCATGGGCGAGCGGGTCGGCGCCGATGGCGTGGTGGAATCCGGCCAAGGCCAACTTGACGCCAGCCTGGTCACCGGCGAATCCGCCGCCCAAATCGCCACCCCCGGCGTCGCGGTTTATGCCGGCACGCTCAATCTGGGCGACGCCCTGCGCGTGCGCGTCACCGCCACCGGCGAGGCCACCCTGCTCGCCGAATCCGTCCGCCTGATCGAAGCCGCCGAAACAAGGCGCGGCCGCTATGTGGTGCTGGCCGACCGCGTGGCGCGTTTCTATACCCCGGTGGTCCACATCGCCGCCCTCAGCACTTTCCTGGTATGGTTTTTCCTGCTCCACACCTCGCTCGAACGCGCCGTGCTGGTGGCGGTGTCGGTGCTGCTGATTACCTGTCCCTGCGCCCTGGTGCTGGCGATCCCCGCCGTGCAGGTGATCGCCACCAGCGCGTTGCAACGAGTGGGAACCTTGCTGAAATCCGCCACCGCGCTCGAACGCCTGGCGGTGATCGACGCCGTCATGTTCGATAAAACCGGCACCCTCACAGAACCCGCCCTGGAATCCGGCGATTACACCGCCGAGGATCTGCAATTCGCCGCCTCGATGGCGTCCGGCAGCAATCATCCCCTGGCCCGCGCCCTGGCCGCCGCTTGCCCGCAAGTTCCGCCGCTGACCGACCTGCGCGAAATCAAAGGGGCAGGGCTGGAAGCAAGGCGCGCCCGCCTCGGCTCGCGCGCCTTTTGCGGCGTCACATTGCCCATCCCCGCCACTCGCGCCGAATTGATCCTCAGCCGCTCCGATCATCCGCCCGTGCGGTTTGAATTCACCGAAACATTGCGCCCCGGCGCCAACGCCATGATCGCCGCCCTGCGCGCCCGCAAAATGCGGCTCTATATCGCCTCGGGCGATCAATCCGGCCCGGTGGCCAAAATCGCTGCCGAACTCGGCATCACCGAATACCGCGCCTGTCAGCGCCCTGCCGACAAACTCGCCTGGATCGAACAATTGCGCGCCGCGGGCCGCACCATCCTGATGGTCGGCGACGGCCTCAACGACGGCCCGTGCCTCGCTGCCGCCAACGTCTCCGCCTCCCCCGTCCACGCCGCCGATATCAGCCAAACCCTGGCCGATCTGGTGTTCCAAGGCGAAAGCCTGGCCCCGGTCGCCCAATTTTTATTCGTGGCACGGCTCTCTTGCCGTGTTATGCGGCAGAATCTGGCCCTCGCTCTGTGCTATAACCTGTTCTTCGTGCCGATAGCGGTCATGGGCCTGATCACCCCCTGGCTCGCCGCCATCGCCATGTCGAGTTCCTCACTGCTGGTGATCGCCAATAGCTTCAGGGTGCAAAAATGGTCGTAATCTTGTTTCTGATCCTGCTTAGCCTGTGCATCGCCCTGGGCGGATTGCTGGTGTTTCTATGGGCGCTGAAATCCGGTCAATACGAAGATCTCAAGGGGGCCGCGAACAGGATTCTGTTTGACGATTAGAGCATGATCGCCGCAGGTTGAATAACACGTAGGCGTGAATCATGCGTAAAAACAAAAAGCTAGAGCATGATCGCCGCAGGTTGAATAACACGTAGGCGTGAATCATGCGTAAAAACAAAAAGCTAGAGCATGATCGCCGCAGGTTGAATAACACGTAGGCGTGAATCATGCGTAAAAACAAAATGCTAGAGCACGTTCGTCGCACGTATATGGTTCAACGTGATCCGAACGTGCTTTAAAGGGAAGAATCCTTCCACTCCCCCCTACGCCTCCATCGCCCCCCGCGCAAACCGCATCATCTCATCAAACACCACCTCCGGCGCCTGGCCTTGCGGCAGCCTCTCGGTCAGGTCGAACATGCCATACATATGCGCCCGCCCGGTGGCGAACATCGCCGCCCCGCACAACAGCCGCAGCCGCAACATCAGCCGCGCGTGATCCAGCTTCGGCAAATGCGTCAGCAACGGATCGGCCACCTCGGCCACGCTGTCATTCACCCGCGCCACGATCTCGGCGTGCAGTTCACTCCCGGCGCAGGTCTGAATCTCTTCGATCACCAAAGCCGCCCGCGCCTCGCCGGAAAACACCCCGGCCTGCCACATCGGTCGCAAATAGGCGTCCAGCAACTGCGTCACCTGGGCATCGCGGCGTTTCATCTTGCCCGCCGCG
>JAJZHU010000069.1 GCA_021798375.1 Pseudomonadota bacterium
TGCTGTGGGGGCATTTTCATGTTGGCAAATTGATCGCGCTGGAATCCCGTGCGATGGCGGCAAAGCCCGTGGCGGCAGACGCGGCTGCGGCCTTGGCGTTGTTGGGGAATAAGTGATGCCATTGGGAGCCGATGTGGTGACGCGGGCGTTCGCGCTGCTGGCGGGGCGGGATTTGGACCCGGCGGAAGCCGCGGCCAAGGCGGCGGCATTGGGCAGCAAGCAGGAATTGTTGGCGTATCTGGTGGTGCGGCAAGGGGTGTTGGCGCAAGAACCGGCGCTGCGGGAGATTTTGCGCCGATGAAATCGATCAACAGACGGGTGGTTGCCGCCGACGCGCGCAAGACTGAAGATTTGCCGATGCTGGAAGCACAGCAAAAAAACATGGGCGACAAGGATCTGGCGACGTTGAAACCGGTGTGGCTGCCGGGTGATGCGGCGGGCGCAAAGGCGCGGGGAATCTTGAAGCGGATGATTGCCGAGGAGGAGGGGCCGTAAGGGCCGCTCCTCACCCCACCGATTTCCCGACAATTTCCTTTGTCCCTTCGCTCAAGCCCGGGGTTGCCAAGATCCGCCGCAACTCGGCCTGCATCAGCGCGGCGCGTGCGGGGGATTGGCGGCGCCAGGCGCACAAGGGTTGTACCAATCGCGCCGCCACCTGGCCGTTGCGCGGGTCGAGGGCGAGGATGGCATCGGCGAGGAAGCGATAGCCGCTGCCGTCATCGGCGTGGAATTGCACCGGGCAACCGGACGGGAAGGCGGCGATGACGCTGCGCACGCGGTTGGGGTTGCTCCAATCGAAATCGGGATGGGACAGCAATGCGGTGACGCGCTGCGCCGCGCCCGGCAGCGAGGAACATGCCTGGATGGTGAACCATTTATCCAGCACCAGGGCATCTTCGCGCCATTTGGCATGAAATGCGGCGAGGGCGGCATCGCGTTCGGGACTGTCGATGTGGCTTAATACCGAAAGAGCGGCCAGGGTTTCGGTCATGTTCCGTGCGATGTCGAATAATTTTTTGGCGCGGCCAGCCTGGGTTTTATCAGCGGCCAGCGCGTAACCCAAGGCCACACCGCGCAAGGCGCGTTTGCCCATCGCCAGCCCATCGAGCGCGAGCGGGCCGGGTTGGGCGAGTTCATCGATCAGCGCGCTGAAACGATCGAAATGGGCGCGGCCAATTTGCGCGCGCAGATCCTGGCGGGCGGCATGGATCAGGGCGGGCTCGGCGCATGTCATCTGATCGGCGATATAGGATTCGCCTGGCAAAGTGAGAAGTTCGGCCACAAAAGCGGGGTCGCTGCCGGAAAGATCGAGCGCCGCACCCAGGGCGGCGATGAGATCGTTGAAATCCGTCTTTTCACCCGCAATGTGCGCCAGCAATTTGCCTGTGGCGAAAGATTGCAGCGCATTCCAGCGGCTGAACGGATCCTGGTCGTGACGGGCGAGGAAGGCAAGATCGGCTTCTGTCTGTCCGGTGAGTTTGACCGGGGCCGAATAGCCGCGCAGCAGCGAGACCACGGGCTTTGCCGGCACATCGATGAAGGTATAGCTGGCTTCTTCATCCGCGAATAAAACCACCCGTTCGCTGCCCTTGTCGTCATTTTCGCTGATCAGGCGCAGCGGAATTTCGCCGCCATTTTTATCGAGCAGGGCAAGCGCCACCGGGATCGGCAGCGGCCGCTTGGTCTCCTGCCCCGGCGTGGGCGGGGTGGATTGGCGCAGATGAAGGTGCAGACGCGAAGTTTCGGCATCATATTGGCTGGAAACTTCCAATACCGGCGTGCCGGCCTGGGAATACCAAACGCGAAAACGTGACAGATCGATGCCCGAGGCGTCTTCCATCGCTTTGGCGAAATCCTCGATGGTGACGGCATGATTGTCGTGGCGAGCGAAATACAGATCCATGCCCTTGCGGAAATTTTCGCGCCCGATCAGGGTTTGCAACATGCGCACCACTTCCGCCCCTTTTTGATAGATGGTGGAAGTGTAGAAATTATCGATCTTCACATAAGAATCCGGCCGTACCGGATGCGCCAGCGGCCCGGCATCTTCGGGGAATTGCGCCGCGCGCAGGCGCCGCACATCGGAAATGCGCTTGACCGCACGGCTGCCCAGATCGGCGGAAAATTCCTGATCGCGGTAAACCGTGAGGCCTTCTTTCAAGGAAAGCTGAAACCAATCGCGGCAGGTGACGCGGTTGCCGGTCCAGTTGTGGAAATATTCATGGGCGATGACCGAGGAAATGCCTTCGTAATCCATATCGGTGGCGGTATCGGGACTGGCCAGCACATAGCGCGTGTTGAACACGTTGAGGCCCTTGTTTTCCATCGCCCCCATGTTGAAATCGCTGACGGCTGCAATGTTGAACACATCGAGATCATATTCGAGCCCGAATTTTTCCTCGTCCCAGCGCATCGATTGCTTGAGCGCCTCCATGGCATGATCGCAACGATCGAGATCGGGCTTGCGCACCCAGATGGCCAGATCGATCACGCGGCCGGATTTGGTGGTGAAACGATCGCGCAGGGCTTCCAATTGTCCGGCGACCAGTGCGAACAGATAGGAAGGTTTGGGGTGCGGATCGTGCCATTTGGCCCAATGGGTGCTGTCGGCGTTGTCGCCACTGCCCGCGGGATTGCCGTTGGACAGCAGCACGGGGCAGGCGGCTTTATCGGCGATGATGGTGACGGTGAAGCGCGTCATCACATCGGGACGGTCCTGGAAGAAGGTGATGCGGCGAAAGCCTTCGGCTTCGCATTGGGTGAAGAAATTTCCGCCGGACAGATAGAGGCCGGAGAGTTCGGTGTTGGCGGTGGGGTTGATTTCGGTTTCGATGACGAGGGTGAATTGATCGGGAAGATTGCGCAGCCAGAGGCCGTTGGCCGTGGCTTCATGGGGGAAATCCGTGCCGCCGAGTTGCAGCGAAAGTAATTTCAACGCTTCGCCATAAAGAAACAAATCGCCCGGATCCTGCCGCGTGTATTGCGTGCGCGCGATCACCCTGGTTGCGGTGGGATGCAGATGAAAGGTAAGTTCCACGCTGTCCACGAGGAAATTCGGTCTTTTGTAATCGGCGCGGAAGATCGTCATTGTTGTTCGATACCCTTGTTGTGTTGCTTGAATTAGTTGGCGTGCATGGTGGGAATGCGTTCGATTTCCGGAGCAAGACGGCGTTCCGCTTCCCATAAATCATGCGCTTGCTGCATGGCCAGCCAGACGCGGGGGCCGTTGCCGCATAATTTCCCCAAGCGCACCGCCATTTCGGGCGTGACCGAGGCGCGTTCGGCCAAAACACGGTGTAGCATCTGGCGCGAGACTCCCAGAGAATCCGCGGCAGTTTTTACCGACAGGCCAAGCGCCGGAAGCACATCAAGGGACAGCACGGCACCAGGATGGCTGGGGCGGAAAGCGGGGCGTGCGGCGGCGATTATGTCGTTCATGGTGAACTCCTAGTGATAATCTTCGTGATCGACAGCGATGGCGTCCTGTCCTTCCCACTGGAAAGTGATGCGCCAATTGCCGTTGACGCGGACGCTGTAGCTTCCAACTCGATCACCGGTGAGAGCGTGGAAGAAATAACCAGGGACGTTCATGTCTTCCGGCTGCATGGCACAATCCAATTGCGATAGCCGCGCCTTGATCCGCGCCACTTGTTCGGGCGGCAGTTTGGACGCGTCACCTTTGTTCCACAACGCCGCAAGTGCCTTGCTTTTGAACGTCTTTATCATGTGGGGGTGTGTAAATTATAGATTTACATATGTCAACTTATAATTTACATGCGCGCGGTGGTGGCAGGGCGGATAAGCCCTTGCGCCATCCGCCTTTTTGAGCGGAAAAATGGCGGGCGGCGCAAGGGCTTACCCACCCTACGGTCGCTATGTTTTCGGTTTTATGGTTGCGGAGGATGATGGGGAAACACCGTCTTCTCCCCGTTATTGCGAGCCCTTGCGAAGCAATCCATCTTCGCTTTTTTCCTGGCCGCAAAAGAAAGAAAGATGGATTGCCGCGCAAGAGCTCGCATGACGGTGGAGCTATAGCTGGGTCAAACTTTACGCCGTCTGGTATAACTCCCGTGTAAAGCGTACCGTTGCGGTGGTTTGTCATGATGTAAACTGCGGGGCTCTTTTTATGCATTTAGGTCGGTTTGGCGGCTTGGCTGGATTGCTTCGCAATGACGGCGGGAGGAAGGAAAGATAATTCCCAAAAGTTTTTTGCTTCTTTTTTTCAAAAAAGAAGATTCTTACTGTCCCTTAAGTAACTCCGCCGCCCGAGGCGCGAAATAAGTCAACACTCCCGAACATCCGGCCCGCTTGAAGCACAACAAACTCTCCATAATCACCCGGTCTCCATCCAGCGCCCCTGCGTTGATCGCGTGCGTCAGCATCGAATATTCGCCCGACACCTGATAGGCAAAGGTGGGCACATGGAATTCGTCCACCACGCGGCGCACGATGTCCAGATAGGGCATCCCCGGTTTGACCATCACCATATCGGCGCCCTCGGCGATATCCAGTGCCACTTCGCGCAGCGCTTCGTCGGAATTGGCGGGGTCCATCTGATAGGTTTTCTTGTCGCCCTTGAGCGACACGGAAGTGCCCAACGCCTCGCGGAAGGGGCCATAAAAGGCCGAGGCGTATTTGGCCGAATAGGCCATGATGCGGGTGTGGATCAGGCCGTTTTCATCCAGCGCCGCGCGGATGGCGCCGATGCGGCCGTCCATCATGTCGGACGGGGCGATGATGTCGATGCCGGCCTCGGCCTGGTTGATCGCCTGACGCATCAGAATTTCCACCGTGGCGTCGTTGGCGACGTAATCATTGCGGATCACCCCGTCGTGGCCGTGATCGGTGTAGGGGTCGAGTGCCACATCGCCGATCAGCCCGACATGCGGGAAGGCTTTTTTCAGCAACCGGGTGGCGCGGCAGATCAGATTGTCGGGATTGCCCGATTCGGTGCCCTCGGCGTTTTTCAGTTCGGCGGGTGTTGCGGGGAACAGGGCGATGGCGGGCACGCCGAGTTTCACCACCGGCTCGACATGGGCCAGCAGCCGATCGAGCGTGACGCGCACCACGCCGGGCATCGAGGCGATTTCAGAGACGATGCCGCTGCCCTCGATCACGAACACCGGCCAGATCAGATCATCCACCGACAGGCGGTTTTCGGCCACCATGCGGCGCGTCCAGGCGTCGGTGCGGTTGCGGCGCAGGCGGGTGGCGGGGAACTGACCAAAAATCATCGACTTAATTCCTGAAAGCGTGGTGGCGACCGTAAAAACCATAGACCAACAGCCCGATGGTCAGCCACACCACCAGGCGGATCCAAACCAGAGTATCAAGCGACACCATCATGGCGAGGCAGACCAGAATGCCAAGTGCCGGCACAACAGGGCTGCCCGGCACGCGAAACAGGCGCGGGTGGTTTGGTTCGGTCCTGCGCAGCACGATCACCCCGCCGCAGACGATGATGAAGGCGAGCAAAGTGCCCACCGAGGTCATCTCGGCCAATTGCCGGATCGGCAGCACCGCCGACATGATGCCGGTCAGCACCATGAAGATCAGGTTGGAAAGATAGGGCGTGTGGAAACGGCGGTGTACGCGGGCAAAAGCGGGCGGCAGCAGACCGTCGCGCGCCATGCTGAAAAACACCCGCGATTGGCCCAGCAGCATCACCAGAATCACCGTGGTGAAGCCGCCGATGATGCCCATTTTCACCAGATTTTTCAGCCATGCCTGGCCGGTGAGGTCGATGGCGGTGGCCACCGGGGCGGCGTCGTTCAGCATCGAATGGTAATTGACCATGCCGGTCAGCACGATGCCGAAAGTGATATAAAGCACCGTACAGACGATCAGCGATCCAATGATGCCGCGCGGCATGTCGCGTGCCGGGTGCTTGGATTCCTGGGCGGCGGTCGAAACCGCGTCAAAGCCGATATAGGCAAAGAACAAGGTTCCCGCGCCGCGCATGATGCCCGACCAGCCGAAGTGCCCGAATGTGCCGGTGTTGGGCGGGATGAAGGGGTGATAGTTCGCAGCGTGGATGAATGGAATGCCAAAGCCGATCACCGCCAGCACCACGGCGACTTTGATCACCACGATGACGTTGTTCACGGTCGAGGATTCGGAAATGCCGCGGATCAGCAGGCCGGAGATGGCGACGATGATGAACAGCGCCGGCAGATTGATGATGCCGTGCGCCGTGGCGCCATCCGCGAGTCGCACCACATCGAACGGGTTGGCGGTCCACCGCGCGGGCAGCGCGATCCCCCATTCCCTCAACAGCGAGACCACATAGCTCGACCAACTGACCGAGACCGCCGCCGCTCCCACGGCATATTCCAACACCAGATCCCAGCCGATGATCCAGGCCACCAACTCGCCCATGGTGGCATAGGCATAGCTATAGGCCGATCCCGCCACGGGAATCATGCCGGCCAATTCCGAGTAACAAAGGGCGGCAAAACCGCAGCCTACCGCCGCCACAACGAAACTCAGCACCACTGCCGGGCCGGCGTAATGCGCCGCCGCGATGCCGGTGAGCGAAAACAGCCCGGCGCCAATGATGCCGCCGATGCCCAGCAGCATGAGCGACCAGGCGCCCAGATGGCGGCGCAATTTCGGTCCATCGAGCGGCGATTCGCGCCAGGAATCGGCGCTTTTGCGCCAAAATAGGTAAGATTGGGCCATAAATTCACTTTCGGGCGGCGGCTGGGATGCGGCAAATCAATACATATGCGCCAGACATATGCGTCACGGAAAGACCAGAACATCGTATGCGGCCCCTCTGTTCTGGTTTAAATCTACTTCTGCCCACGCGAAACCCATGATAGAGCACGCCGCCATGACAGATCAGCTCACCACCATCGTAATCGGCTCCGATCATGCGGGGCTTGGCCTTAAGAATGTGATCAAGCAAACCTTGCTGGCGCAGGGTTTGGCGGTGATCGATGTCGGCACCGAAGGTCCCGACAGTTGCGATTACCCGGATTTCGCGCACAAGGCCTGTGCGGCGGTGATTGGCGGCGATGTGCGATTCGGCATTCTGGTGTGCGGCACCGGCATTGGCATGTCGATGGTGGCCAATCGCTATGCGGATATTCGCTGCGCGTTGCTGCACGACACCACAGGGGCGCGGCTGACGCGGGCGCACAACGACGCCAACATGATCGCGCTGGGCGCACGGATGACCGGCGAGGAAGTGGCGCTCGACATCGTTAAAGTATTTCTGAATACCCCCTACGAGGGCGGTCGCCATGCGCGGCGCGTGCAAAAGATCAATCCGGCCGAAGGAGCCAAATCGTGAGCAATGAAATTTCGGCGGCCTATCTGAACCGCTTCTTTACCGCCCCCCTGTCCGAGACCGATCCCGAACTGGCCGCGGCCATTGCCGGCGAACTCACGCGCCAGCAAGACGGTATCGAGCTGATCGCCAGCGAGAACATCGTTTCGCGCGCGGTGATGGAAGCCCAGGGCTCGGTGCTGACCAATAAATACGCCGAGGGCTATCCGGGCCGCCGCTATTACGGCGGTTGCGAGATGGTGGACATCGCCGAGCAATTGGCGATCGATCGCGCCTGCAAATTATTCGGCTGCGGCTTTGCCAACGTACAGCCGCATTCGGGTGTGCAGGCCAACACCGCCGTGGTGTTCGCGCTGTTGCAACCCGGCGACACGATTTTGGGCATGAGCCTAGCTTCGGGCGGGCACCTCACCCATGGCGCGGCGCCTTCGATGTCGGGCAAATGGTTCAACGCGGTGCAATATGGTGTGCGCCGCGACGACGGGATTTTGGATTACGAGGAACTTGAAACCCTCGCCCGCACCCACAAGCCCAAGCTGATCATCGCCGGTGGCTCGGCCTATCCGCGTTTCATCGATTTCCCGCGCATCCGCGCCGTGGCCGATGAGGTGGGGGCGGTGTTCATGGTTGATATGGCGCATTTCGCCGGCTTGGTGGCGGCGGGGATATCCCCCAATCCGTTCCCGCATGCCCACGTCGCCACCACCACCACGCACAAGACCCTGCGCGGCCCGCGTGGCGGCATGATCCTGACCAACGATCCCGAACTGGCCAAGAAGTTCAATTCGGCCATCTTCCCCGGCATCCAGGGTGGCCCGCTGATGCATGTGATCGCCGCCAAGGCCGCGGCATTCGGCGAGGCGCTGACCCCCGAATTCCGCACCTATCAGGCGGCGCTGCTGGAAAACGCCCGCGTTTTGGCGGCAACGCTGAAGGAACGCGGCCTGGCCATCGTCTCGGGCGGCACCGACAGCAATCTGTTGCTGGTCGATCTGCGGCCCAAAAAAGTGACCGGCAAGGCGGCCGAGGCCACTTTGGGCCGGGCGCATATCACCGCCAATAAGAACGCCATCCCTTATGACCCCGAGAAGCCGACGATCACCTCGGGCATTCGTCTGGGTTCGCCCGCCGCCACCACCCGCGGCTTCGGCACGGCGGAATTCCGCGAAGTGGGCCTGATGATCGATGAATTGCTGGAAGGTCTGTCGGGCTCGAACGACGGCGCCAATGCGGCGGTGGAAGCCTCCGTGGGGGCGCGGGTGCTGGATTTGTGCAAGCGTTTCCCGATTTACGGTTTGAAGGGATAATTGGCGGTTGCGCTGCCCTTTTTGCGGCCATGACGATACGCAGGTGAAGGATAGCCGCATCTCGGAAAGCGGGGCGGCGATCCGGCGGCGGCGCTATTGCGCATCATGCGGGCAGCGTTTCACCACCATCGAGCGGGTGCAACTGCGCGAATTGACGGTGGTGAAAACCGATGGCCGCAAGGTGCCGTTCGACCGCGACAAATTGCTGCGCTCGATCCGCATCGCGCTGCGCAAGCGGCCGGTGGACGAAGAACGCATCGAACGCATCGTCAATAGTCTGGTGCGCCAGTTCGAGGCCTCGGGCGAAGGCGAGATCAGCTCGCGCGAGGTCGGGCAGGCGGTGATGGAAACGCTGAAGGCGGTGGATGCGGTGGCCTATGTGCGCTTCGCCAGCGTCTATCGCGATTTCCGCGAGGCCCGCGATTTTGAAAATTTCCTCGGCGGCCTGGAGGATGAACCCCTGCACGAACCGCCGCCGGAAGATTTGGCCTGATGTTGCAAGATCCCGAGCATATGCGCGCGGCTCTGGCGTTGGCGCGGCGTGGCCTGGGGTCGGTGTGGCCCAACCCTTCGGTGGGGGCGGTGGTGGTGAACCAGGGCCGCGTGGTGGGGCGCGGTTTTACCCAGCCCACCGGGCGGCCCCATGCGGAATTCATGGCGTTACAGCAAGCGGGCGAGGCGGCGCGCGGGGCCACGGTGTACGTCACGCTGGAGCCTTGCTGCCATGCGGGGCGTGGGCCGGCCTGCGCCGATTTGTTGATCCAGGCCGGGGTGGCGCGGGTGGTGGTGGCGGCACTCGATCCCGATCCGCGCATGAACGGTGAAGGCGCGGCACGTTTGCAAGCAGCGGGCATGGCGGTGGAAACCGGGTTGCTGTGCGATCAGGCGGAGCACGACAATCTTGGCTTTCTGTTGCGGGTGCGGCAAAATCGCCCATTGGTGACGTTGAAAATGGCCAGCACGCTCGATGGCCGGATCGCCACCCAGACTGGTCAAAGCCAATGGATCACCGGGGCCGAATCGCGCCGTTATGTTCACGCGCTGCGCGCCCGGCATGATGCGATGATGGTGGGGGTGGGCACGGTTTTGGCCGACGATCCCGATCTCACCTGCCGCCTCGCCGGGATAAAGCCGGTGCCGATGGTGCGTGTGGTGGCGGATAGCGGCTTGCGTACGCCGGTTACGTCGCGTTTGGTGCGTACAGCCGAAGATCACCCGGTTTGGTTGCTGCACCGGGCGGGAACG
>JAJZHU010000070.1 GCA_021798375.1 Pseudomonadota bacterium
CTTGCGCGCCGGCTGCCGAGAAACGTGACCCGTTACCATGGTTATTTTGGGACGTAATTGTGTTTCGCAAGTGGCGCGGGTTGGCGGGTATCAAATGAATTGTGAAGTTGGATCGGTGTTCGACCCTTGCCGCCCCCTTTTTTAGAGCATGATCGCCGCAGGTTGAATAACACGCAGGCGTGAATCATGCGCAAAAACAAAAAGCTAGAGCATGTTCGTCGCACATATGTGGTTCAACGTGATCCGAACATGCTCTAGCGGGTGTTTCTTATTGGGCGTTCGCGCTGGCCTCGCTGCGTGTGGCGCCCACGCGCTGAGCCAGCGAGGCGGCCATGAACGCGTCGAGGTTGCCGTCGAGCACGGCAGCGGGATTGCCGGTCTCGTAATTGGTACGCAGGTCTTTGACAAGCTGATAGGGGGCGAGCACGTAGGAGCGGATCTGGTGGCCCCAGCCGATGTCGGTTTTGGCGCTTTCCACCGCGGCCGACAGCGCTTCGCGGCGCTGCAGTTCCTGTTCGTAGAGGCGGGCTTTCAGCATTCCCATCGCGGTGGCGCGGTTGCGGTGTTGGCTGCGGTCGGTTTGGCAGGCGACGATGATGCCGGAAGGAACGTGGGTGATGCGGATGGCGGATTCGGTCTTGTTCACATGTTGACCGCCGGCGCCCGAGGCGCGGAAGGTATCGACTTTCAGGTCGGCCTCGTTGATGTCCACTTCAAACGTGTCATCGACCACGGGATAGACCCACACGCTGGCAAAGCTGGTTTGGCGGCGGGCATTGGCGTCGAACGGGCTGATGCGCACCAGGCGATGCACCCCCGCTTCGGTCTTCAGCCAGCCATAGGCGTTGGGGCCGCTGATTTGCAGCGTGGCCGATTTGATGCCGGCCTGTTCGCCGTCGGATTGTTCCATCAGCGTGATCTTATAGCCGTGTGCTTCGGACCATCGCATATACATACGCAATAGCATTTCAGCCCAATCCTGGGCTTCGGTGCCGCCGGCGCCGGCATTGACTTCAAGATAGGCGTCGTTGCCATCGGCTTCGCCCGACAGCAGGCTTTCGATTTCGCGCCGTTTGGCTTCGTCGGCGAGTGCCTGCAACGCGGCGATGGCGTCTTTGACCATCGCTTCGTCGGATTCCATCTCGGCGAGTTCGATCAGTTCGTTGGTTTCGGCCACGTCGGCTTCGAGTTTGACCAAACCTTTGGTCTGGGACTCCAGCCGGTTGCGTTCACGCATGATTTTTTGCGCTTTTTCGGCGTCGTTCCACAGGTTGGGGTCTTCGACCTGGTTGTTCAGCTCGTCGAGGCGACCGATGGCGACATCCCAGTCAAAGATGCCTCCTCAGCAGCGTCACCGACTGCTTGATCTGTTCGTTCAGGGATTCTGATTGCGCGCTCATGGGATCGTTCGTTTTTACAGACAGAGGTGTGTGCGAAAGGGGCCGGGTTAATACAGGTTGCCCAGCGATTTGTCGATGCTGCTTGGGTTGGCGGGCGGGGCCGGAACTGCTCCGGGTGCCGCGGGTGTTGTGCCGGGTGGTGTGGGTCCGGCTGGCGTTGTGCCCGATGGCCCAGATGGTGGGGCGCCTGGGGGCGTTGTTGCCGCAGCGGTGTTGGTCTCGGCGGGGGTGCCGTCCGGGTTGGTGGCGATCGGTTTGCCGTTTTGATCGAGTCCGGTGGCGTTGGCGATGGGCAGATCGTCGTTGGAGGCGCCCGGCACCTGATTGGGGCGGAAGGCATCGGCGACAATGGTGCTGCCACCATGGTTGCCGTCGCCGCTGCTGCCGCTGTCCCAATCGGCCAGGGTCAGGCCGGGGGGCATGCGAAATTGCAAATTGGGGCGCGATTTCAGCGCCGCCGCCATATAATCGTGCCAGATGGGGGCGGCGATCGAGCCGCCGGTTTCGTTGACGCCCAGCGATGCCGGGTTGTCGAAGCCCACCCACACCATGGTGGTCAGGTCGGGGGTGAAGCCGCCGAACCAGGCGTCGTTGAAATCCTCGGTGGTGCCGGTTTTTCCGGCAATTTCGCGGTCTTTCAGGTCTGTGCCCGCCGCCAGCGTGCCGGTGCCGCGCTGCACGACACCTTCCATCATGCGGATCAATTGATACACGCTTTGCGGATCGGCGATCTGCTTGCGTTGATCATCGATATGCGGTTGGGCGTTGGGATCGGAGCAATTGGCGCAATCAAACCCGGCGGGGCGGGAAATGACGTGGCCTTGGCGGTCTTGTACGCTGTCGATCAGCGTGGGGGTTACTTCCTTGCCGCCCGCATCCAGGCTGGCATAGGCGCCGGCTTGGCGCAGCACGGTGGTTTCGATGGCGCCGATGGCCGCCGATGGCACTTTGGGCATGTTGTCGATGACATGGAAATCGGCGGCGGTGGCCGCCACGGCATTAAGCCCGACGGTCAACGCGACCCGCACGGTGACGGCGTTGAGCGAGTCTTCGAGCGCCACGCGCAACGGTGTGGGGCCGTTGAAGGTCATTTCATAATTATTGGGGCGCCACACAGGTTGGCCCGGCCCCATATCCATGGTGATCGGCCCGTCGAGGAATTGTTGGCTGGGCGAGATGCCTTGTTCCAGCGCCGTCAGATAAACAAACGGCTTGAAGGACGAGCCGGGTTGGCGGTTGGCCTGGGTGGCGCGGTCGAATTGGCTTTGGGCAAAGCTCCAACCGCCCGAAAGCGCCAACACGCGGCCGGTGGTGGGATCGAGCGAGATCAGCGCGCCTTCCACTTTCGGGACCTGGCGCAATTCCAGATGGGTGGGTTGGCCGCTTTTCCCGGTGGTCGCGGGGATAACCTCGGCCATCACCACGTCGCCCGGCGCGATCACGTCGTCCATTTTCTTTGGTGTGCGGCCCAGATCGCCGTCTTTCCCGGCACGGCGGGCCCATTTCACGTCGGCGAGATTCATTGGCAGAGTTTGCGCGATGGCGTCGGAAGGCAGCGCGCCCGGCGGCACATAAAGGTAACCCAGTGTGGCCGATGTGGCGGATTCGTGGAGCACGACGGCCATCACCCAATTATTCAACATCGCGGCGGGCTTGGGCACGGCGCTGAGCGACGAGATCCAATTGTTGGCCAACAGCGGGCCGGTGTCGATGTGGCTGACGGCGCCGCGCCAGCCGCCATATTTGCGGTCGTAGGCCATCAGGCCGTTGCGCAGCGCGATGTCGGCGGCGGCTTGCAATTGGGGATCGAGGCTGGTGCGGATGATATAGCCGCCGGTGAGCACATCATTGCCATAGGTATCGACCAGTTCGCGGCGGACTTCTTCGGCGAACCATTCGCCTCCCACCACCTCATCCGGGCGGCGAAACGGGGCGGCGTCGATCGGGGTGGCCTTGGCGGCGTCCGCTTGCGCCTGGGTGATGGCGTGATCGTTGGCCATGCGATCCAGCACCCAATCGCGCCGCGCCTTGGCGGCTTCGGGGAAGCGGAACGGGTTGTAATGGGCCGGCGCCTTGGGCAACACCGCCAGAAACGCGGCTTCCGGCAAGGTGAGATCATCGAGCGATTTGTTGAAATAGCTCTGGGCGGCGGCGGCCACGCCATATGACGAGAGGCCCAGATTGATCTCGTTGAGATATAGTTCGAGGATGTGCTGCTTGCTCATCGATTGCTCGACGCGGGTGGCGATGATCAGTTCGCGCACCTTGCGCGAGATGGTGGGCGCGTCGTCGAGCAGGATGTTGCGGGCAACCTGTTGGGTGATGGTGGACGCGCCGATCGGGCGGCGGCCTTTGCCATATTGCAGTATGTCGGTGATGGCGGCGCGCGCCATGGCTTCGGGGTCGATGCCGGGGTTGGTCCAGAAATTCTGATCCTCGGCGGAAATAAATGCCTGCTGTACCATCGGGGGAATGGCCGACAGCGGGACATAGATGCGCCGTTCGCTGGCCAGTTCCGAGACCAACTGTGAATTGCCGGCATAGACGCGGCTCATGACCGCGGGTTGGTAATTGCGCAATGTGTCGAGCGAGGGCAGATCGATGGAGTAGCGTTCATAGATCCGCCAAGCCACAAACCCACCGACGATCGCCGCCATCAGGCCGATGCCCAACGCGAGCCCAAAGAGGCGGCCGATCAGGCGCAGCGCCCAATGCGGTTTGTGGCCCGGTGCCTTGGGTTTGTTCGCTTTGGGCGGATTTTGGTGCGGATCCTGGCCTTTGCGGGCCAATCTGTCTTCGGGGGTTAGGCCAACCATAAATGATCTTGCTCTCGCGCGGTAAGCATGGCTGCTCTTAGACTGTTCTGGCGCGCGATAGAAGGGCGCAAGCTATAAATTCGATAATCGCGATCGGATCAGCCCGGCAGGCGGGTGAATGCGGCCGTCGTCTCGAAATAGGCATCGACGGCATTTTTCATCGATTGGGCGATCAGCCTGCGGTGATCGGCGCGGTGGAGTGCGGCTTCGTCCTTGCGGTTCGACATAAAGCCCATTTCCACCAGAACGCTGGGGATGTCGGCGGCGCTGAGCACCACGAAGCGGGCCTGACGGCTGGGGTTGACCAGCAAAGGCAATTCACGGCCCAGATTTTTTACCACGCTGTGCGCCATCCGGGCGGAGCAGGTTTTGGTCTCTTTTTCCAGCAGGCTGGTCAGGATATTGGCCACTATTGGCGGTTCCGCGTGGAAATTAAGCGCGCCAAAGCGGTCGGCGCTGTTTTCGCGCTCGGCCAGCAGAGCGGTTTGGTGGTCGGAAGCCTTGTTGGCCATGGTGTAGACGCTGGCACCGCGGACGAACGGATCGGGCAGCGCATCGGCGTGCATGGAAACGAACAGATCGGCTCGTTTCGAGTGGGCGAAATCGACGCGATGTTCCAGCGGGATGAACCGATCGCTCGTGCGGGTCATCGCCACATGGTATTTGCCGGAAGCAGTGAGCAGATGCGCCAGTTCGGTGGCGGTGGCAAAGGCAACGTGTTTTTCATAGAGCCCCGTGATGCCGATGGCGCCGGGATCTTTGCCGCCGTGGCCGGGATCGATCACCACCAGGGGCAGGGCAGCCGCGGGGGATTTGTGCGGGGGATGTTTGACACGACGCCCCGCCTCGGCGATGCCGGGCACCACCAAGCCGGGAAGCAGAAAGCTCGCGGCCAAACCGCGTCGCAACAAATAGCGCCGGGGCAACATCATGTGGGGTTGTTTAACACAATAGATTTAGAAAAGCACGCTGTCCCTTGGTTTGGATGAATTTTATTTGATTTTGGTTGCCACAAAGCAGGGGGCGGGAATCGTTTTTGATGCGGCACACTTGCGGGAGGTCCGAGAATGCGTCATGGTGCCGCAACTGTAGCTTCGTGCCCGGTGGGACTGGCGTAGGACAGCGGACGTTTTTACGTTTTGTCATGTTCTATCAAAGACTTCGGTGCAATCAGGTGGCGAGAACGGCCCCCATCCAAACCCTTTGGCCAGATTGGTCCTGTTGACCAGATTGGAACAGAGAGGGGAGTGTGGAGCCGCTGCCCTTGCACGAGGCTTGGTGAGCCAATCCTTTGGCACATGTCTTTGGGCGTGTGTCCGTCTGTTAGGGACCGATGAACGTCGCTTTGCAAGCACAGCCCAATGGGGCAAATGCCCATTTGGTAATGTCCAAACCGGGAGATCTCGGTTTGGCCGCTCTGGGCCTGAGCGACGTGATGTGGCGCGGCGCCGCCGTGCGGACGGCTGTTTTTGAAACTTCCATCCTGCTCGGCGCCAAACGCCTTTTTGCAATTAATTTCAGCGACCAGGACGACGCGCCCCCGGGCGCACGCATGGCGCTGTGGAGCTTCCTTTCTAATGACAAAAAAGATGCTGATCGACGCCACGCACGCGGAAGAAACCCGCGTCGTGGTTTTGGACGGGAACCGACTTGAAGAATATGACGTAGAGACCTCAACCAAAAAACAGCTCAAGGGCAATATCTATCTCGCCAAAGTGGTGCGGGTGGAGCCCAGCCTGCAGGCTGCTTTTGTGGAATATGGCGGCAATCGCCATGGGTTTCTTGCCTTCAGCGAAATCCATCCCGACTATTATCAGATCCCGGTTGCGGACCGCGAACGCTTGATCGCGCTGCAAGAAGAAGAAGCGCGCGCCGCCGAGGCAGAAGATGAGGCGGCGGATGCGGTATTGGATGCCGGTCACCAGGCTGGGGGTCACCAAGGGGGACGCCACGCCGCGGCGCCGCTTGCGGTCGAGCAGCCGGCGGGGTCGGCGGTGTTTGAATTTACCGAAACCGGCGATGTGGTCCGCGACCATGACGCCGAAATCGCGCCCTTGAGCGAAGTGGCGGCCGAGCCGGTGGCGGGATCGCTGGAAGCCAGTTTGGAAGATGCGCTGTTGCTTGGCGCCGATACCGCGCCCGAGGCGAATATCGCCGAGCTTGGCCCCGACGGCGGCGATATCTTCGATAGCATCGAAACGGTGGCCAACGATGCTCCCCCGCCCGAGATGTTGGGTGGTGGCGACGACACCGGCGAAGAGATGCGTCCCAGGCGCGAAAATCCGCGCTTTATGCGCAATTACAAGATCCAGGAGGTGATCCGTCGCCGTCAGATCTTGTTGATCCAGGTGGTCAAGGAAGAACGCGGCAACAAGGGCGCGGCATTGACGACCTATATTTCACTGGCCGGCCGCTATTCGGTGTTGATGCCGAATTCGCCGCGCGGCGGTGGGATTTCGCGCAAGATCACGTCGGGCGCCGATCGCAAGCGTCTGCGCGAAGTGGCGCAGGAATTGGATATTCCCAAGGGCATGGGGCTGATCATTCGCACCGCCGGCGCCGCGCGGCCCAAGCCCGAGATCAAGCGCGACGGCGAGTATTTGCTGCGTCTGTGGGACGATATCCGCGACCTGACGATGAAGTCGTCGGCGCCATCGTTGATCTATGAAGAGGCGAGTCTGATCAAGCGCGCCATCCGTGACGTGTATTCGCGCGATCTGGATGAAATTTTGGTCGATGGCGAAATGGGTTGGCGTTCGGCGCGCGATTTCATGCGCATGTTGATGCCCAGCCATGCCCGTAAAGTGATGATGTGGAAAGATCCCACCCAATCGTTGTTCGCCCGCCACCAGGTGGAAGCGCAATTGGATGCGATGTTGAGCCCCACGGTGCAACTGCGTTCGGGCGGCTATCTGGTGATCAATCAGACCGAAGCGTTGGTGGCTATCGACGTGAACTCGGGGCGCGCCACGCGGGAACGCGATATTTCCGATACGGCCATTCGCACCAATCTGGAAGCCGCCGACGAAGTGGCGCGCCAGTTGCGTCTGCGCGATCTGGCTGGGCTGATCGTGATCGATTTCATCGACATGGAATCGAAAAAGCATAATTCGCAGGTGGAACGCCGCCTGAAAGACGCGCTCAAGACCGATCGCGCGCGGATTCAATTGGGCCATATCAGCCATTTCGGGCTGATGGAGATGAGCCGTCAGCGGCTGCGTCCTTCGTTGGCCGAAACCAGTAGCGTGGTTTGTTCGCATTGTGGCGGCACCGGCCATGTGCGCAGCACCGAAAGCGCCGCGTTGCATGTGTTGCGGGCGGTGGAGGAAGAAGGCAGCAAGCGCCGTTCCGCCGAGATCATCGTGCATGTCGCGGCAACGGTGGCGCTTTATATTCTCAACCACAAGCGCGATCGTCTGACCGATATCGAACTGCGTTGCGCGATGAAGGTGACTTTCCTGCCCGACGACACGTTGTTGCCGCCCAATAATCGCATCGAGCGTTTGCGCGCCTATGCGGTCGGCGAAGCGCCTCCGCTGGCCAGCCAGATCGAAGCTTCCGTGATCGAAGCCGAGGTTGAGGAATTGGACATCGAGGATCTGGACGTTGACGTTGAGGTTGACGTGCGGGACGTGGAGGCGCGGTTTGAACGAACTGCCGCACCGCCGCGCAAGGCGCAGCCGGAAAAACCGGTGCCCGATAAAGCGCCGTCCGACAAGGCGCCGGAGACAGATGATGCGGCTGCTCTGGATGGGGCTGCCGTGGCGGCCAGTGCCGAGGAAACCGAAAAGCGCCGTCGTCGCCGTCGCCGCCGGCGTCGTCGCGGGGGCCGTGACGATCAGAATGCCGTGCAGACGGATGGTTCGGCGCAGGACGGTGACGAAGACGCCGGCGGCGAGGGCGATGATGGCGCCCGGGACGGCGAAAATCAGGGCGATGAAAATCCGCCGGACGTGATCGTCGAGATGTTGGAGCCTGCCGCGGCGAATGGTGGTTTTGTGCCGTCCAAGCCGGTGTTGGAACAGGCGTCGTTGGTCGATCTTGGCACCGCGCCACAGCCCGATGTGCCGCCGATGTTGCCGCTTTCCGAGATCGAGCCGCCGCCGCGCGCGCCGCGCAAGCGGCCTGTCAGGCGTCCGCGTCCCGGCAGTGAAGCGGCGGTTGAGGTTGTGCCCGAAGCCGTGCCCGAAGTTGCGTCCGAGATTTCGCCGGTGGTGGAAGCGGTTGCGGAAGACGCTCCGGCGGTCAAAAAGCCGGCGCGTCGCCGCCGCACCAAGGCCGAGACTGCGGCGGAGGCCAAATCCGTGGTGGAAGCCGCGCCCGTGGTTGAGGCCGATGTGGTCGAGCCGATTGTCGTGGAACATGTTCCCGGCGGTGAGGCAAGTGCGGGGCCGGTGAGCGCGCCGGTGGCGCAGCCGATTTTGGTGGATGCCAATTTGGCGGTGCCGCGCAAGCGGGGCTGGTGGAAATAGCAAAAGGAAAACGCCGATAGATGGGAGTTTGGGGGCGCGGTCAGTGATGGCCGCGCTCTTTTTTATGCCACCAAGACCGGCATCGGCTCCGCCGCATCGTGGATCGATTGTGGCGGGCTTTATCCTGGCGCGTTTGATTTTGTTGCGGGCCGGTTTTTACGGGCGGAAAAACTATCCTGTCAGATTTCGATGACAGACGGATGAAGCTTTTGTGGCGTAGCAATTATCTTTGAATTCGCCCTGATATCAAATGAAAGTCATGGAAACTTCACATCCATTATCAAGAGATTCGCGTATCAGCCAGGGACATGAACGCACCGATCATACAGACTCATTTCCGCGCCGTGTTCATTTCGGATACGCATCTGGGAACACGGGGATGCCGCACTGATTTCCTGGCCGATTTCTTGAGCAGGATCAGTGCCGAGCATATTTATTTGGTGGGCGACATCATCGATGGCTGGCGCCTGCGCAAATCCTGGTTTTGGGATGACGGTCACGACCAGGTGCTTCGCCATATTTTACGCCATTCGCGTAATGGCACGGCGGTCACCTATATCCCCGGCAATCATGATGAAATGTTCCGCACCTGGCTGCCGTTGGGGCTGGAGGTGGCGGGCATCAAATTGGTGCGTGAGGCGGTGCATGAAACCGCGGATGGCCGCAAGTTGCTGGTGATCCATGGCGACGAGTTCGACAGCGTGGTGTGCTATGCCAAATTTCTCGCCGTTCTGGGCGATGGGGCGTACACGCTGGCGTTGGCGGTCAACCGCTATTTCAACCTGATTCGCTTGAAACTTGGACGGCCTTATTGGTCGCTGTCGGCGTGGCTCAAGCGG
Organism: Pseudomonadota bacterium; assembly: GCA_021798375.1. Taxonomy (GTDB): domain Bacteria; phylum Pseudomonadota; class Alphaproteobacteria; order Acetobacterales; family Acetobacteraceae; genus JAJZHU01. Next base: position 9,528 of record JAJZHU010000070.1, read on the forward strand.
CAGGTGAAAGAGGCGGTCAAGGCGATCGACCGGTTTGAAGTCGCGGTGGCCGACGAGGCGCGCGCGCGGGGGCTGGATGGAGTGGTATGCGGCCATATTCATCATGCCGAGATGCGAATGGTCGGCGATGTGCTGTATTGCAACGATGGCGATTGGGTGGAAAGCTGTACCGCACTGGTCGAACATGACGATGGCCGTTTGGAATTGCTCGACTGGGCGGCCTTGAATAATCTGTCGTTCCTTGTACCGCGGATGCCGAAACTGGGCGCTGTGGGGCTGGTTGAAGCGGTTTGATGGA
>JAJZHU010000071.1 GCA_021798375.1 Pseudomonadota bacterium
CCAAACGGCCCACCGGCGCCGAATCGATCACCTCGACCACCCCCGGCGACAGCCGCAAGATGTCGCCATCTTCCAATAACACCGGCGAGGCCCCGCAGGTGCGCGCCAGATTGGCGTGAGCCTGCAAATGACGCCATTCGCCGTGCACCGGCACCGAATATTTCGGCTTCACCAGATCATACAGCTTGCGCAGTTCGTCTTGCGCCGGATGGCCCGAACAATGCACCTTGTGTTCGCCGTCGGCCGAAATCAGATTCACCCCGCGCCGCAGCAGATCGTCCTGCACCGCATGAATCGCCCGCTCGTTGCCGGGGATCACCCGCGACGAGAAAATCACCGTGTCGCCCTGACCCAGCGCGATATTGGGATGGGTGTCGGCGGCAATGCGCGCCAATGCACTGCGCGGCTCGCCCTGACTGCCGGTGACGATCATCAGAATATGATCGTCGTCCATATCCTCGGCTTCGTCTTCGCTCAGAAATGGCGGCAGCGTTTTGAAATAGCCGCATTCGCGCGCCGCCGCATCGATGTTGCGCAACGAACGCCCCACCAAGGCCGCCGAACGCCCGGCCGCCTGCGCCGCCAGGGCAATGCTTTCCAGCCGCGCCACGTTGGAGGCGAAACACGTTACCGCAACGCGCCCCTTGATGCCCTTGATCAGCTTGGCCAGCGCCTTGCGCACGTCGCCTTCCGACCCGGAATGACCTTCAACCAACGCATTGGTGCTGTCGCAGACCATCGCCAGCACGCCCTCGCGGCCCAACGCCGCCAGCGTGGCCTCGTCGGTCAGTGGTCCCACCATCGGATTGGGATCCATCTTCCAATCACCGGTGTGCAAAATATTGCCGTGCTTGGTGCGCAACAGCAAAGCCTGCGCTTCCGGCACCGAATGGGTCATCGACAAAAAGCGCAGATCGAACGACCCAATGCGGAAGCTCGCCCCAGGCGGCACCACATTGATTTTCACCTGCCCCACCAAACCGTGCTCGCCCAATTTTCGCCGCAACACGGCAGCGGCGAAAGGCGTGCAAATGATCTGGCATTTCAATTGCTGCCACAGCCAGGCCACGGCGCCAATGTGATCTTCGTGGGCGTGGGTGATCACGAGCCCCACCAGATCGGCTTTCCGTTCCGCGATAAAGCTGGGATCGGGGACCATGATGTCCACTTCCGGCAGTTCAGCCCCGCCGAAGCCAATCCCGCAATCCACCGCCAGCCACTTGCCATCCAACCGATACAAGTTGAGATTCATGCCGATCTCGCCCGTTCCGCCCAAGGGCAGAAACGCCAGATCCGATTTTTCTTCCGTCATTTACTCGCCTTCAACCATACGCAAACGCTCGCGCGACAAAACAGGGACCGGGTTTCGCTCGGCCAATAGAACCAGACCATCCAACGTGAGATCGGAATCGATCCGCTCGATCACGCTGGTGCCTTCAGAAAACAAAGGCGCCAAACCACCCGTGCCGATAATCTTCATCGGCGCGCCATATTCGCCCGTGATGCGCGCAACCAGCCCTTCAATCAAGCCCACATATCCCCAATAGACGCCCGACTGCATTGCAGCCACGGTGCCTTTGCCGATAATCTGGTGCGGACGGCCAATACCGATGCGCGGCAAACGCGCCGCCGCCTGGTGCAACGCCTCGATCGAAAGATTGATGCCGGGCGCGATCGCCCCGCCCAAATAGGCCCCATCATGATCGACCACATCAAACGTGGTGGCGGTGCCGAAATCGATCACCATCAACGGCCCGGCGTATTTCTGATGTGCGGCCAACGCGTTGAGCAAGCGGTCGGCGCCGACATCTTCGGGATTGTCGATCTTGATCGCAAAACCCCAATTCAACGCGGCACGCGCGATCAGAGGTTCCACATCGAACCAATCGCGCACCAAACGGCGCAGATGATACAACGCCACGGGCACCACCGTGCCGATCACCGCCTCGGTAATGTCCGCCCGCGTGATCCCGGAATGTTGGAACAGCGTCAACAGCCAGACGGCATATTCATCCGATGTGCGCTGTGGATCGGTGGCGATCCGCCACACCCCGCGCCACCCCAACAAACCGCGCACCGCAAACACGATATTGGTATTGCCCGCATCGATGACCAGACGCATCAGCCGCCCTCCCATTGTTGCAAATGGGCACGCGCCCCCTCCGGATCAAGCGCCCAGCCAAACCATGCCCTTCGCACCGCCGCGAATCCATCGCATTCAATGATGTACCGCCATGCGGCCACACGTTCAAGCAGGCGGATGGCCAAATCTTGCGGTGCTGTGCAGATCCCGCGATCGGCCAGCGCCACGGTCTGTTGTTCCGCCACATCCGGCGCGGTTTCGATGTTGATGCCGATCCCGATCACCAGCCACGCCAGCCGGTTTTCGCCCGCCGCCGAATCCACCAAAATCCCGCCCAACTTTGCGCCGTCCAGGATCAGATCATTGGGATATTTCAACCGCACATCGGGCACGAAGGATTGCAACGCCTCGGCAGCCGCCACCCCGGCCGCCAAGGACCATTGCGGCGACTCCGACAGCACGGTGTTGGGCCGCAACAGCATGGAAAGATTAAGATTGCCCTCGGGGGCTTGCCATACGCGGCCGAATTGCCCGCGCCCCTTGGTCTGGCGCAGCGCCATTACCGCCAAACAATCCGCCTCGCCCCCACCGGAATCGACGGTTGAGGCGAGGCGGATCAGATGGTCGGATGTCGAAGCAAGTTCGGCGTGAATTTCAAGGCGCCAGGAGCCCCCGGCGCCTTTGATCAGCTTCACCCGAACAAGGCCCTGGCCGCCGCCTCGGCCGCATTCACCACCGGCGAGGCGAACACAAAGAACGACAATGTAACAAGCCCGCCCAATCCGGCGACAAACGATACCGACGGTGCGCGCCCATCGAATGCGCCTTCGGATTGATCGAAATAGACCTGCTTCAAGACCCACAGATAGTAGAAAGTGGATATCACACTGGTCAGCACGCCGATGATCGCCAAGGTCCACATGCCGGCCTGAACGGCGGCCAGGAACACATAGAGCTTGCCGATAAAGCCCGCGAACGGCGGCACGCCGGCCAACGAAAACATGAAGAACATCAACAAGAACGCCAACATCGGATCGGTCTTGCCCAAGCCCTTGAGATCGGCGATCCGCTCCACCGCGTGGCCCTTTTTGCGCATCGCAATGATGCAGGCAAAAACACCCGCCGAAGCGAAAATATAGCTCGCCAGATACACCAGCACGCCGCGCACGCCGGCCTCGGTACCTGTGGCCACACCCACCAGCGCGTAACCCATGTGCCCGATCGAGCTATAGGCCATCAGTCGCTTGATGTTCCATTGGCCGATCGCGGCAAGCGAGCCCCACACCATCGAGACGATCGAAAGCAACACGATCAACTGCTGCCATTGCGGCAGCAAATGCCCGAACGGCATCGACAGAATGCGCACGAACACCGCCAAGGCCGCCACTTTCGGCGCGGTGGCCATGAAACCTGTCACCGGAACGGGTGCGCCTTCATACACATCGGGCGTCCACATATGAAACGGCGCCGCCGAGATTTTGAAGGCGAGCCCGGCGACGATGAACACCACCCCCACCACCGCCCCAAGCTGCGCGGTTTCCGTTGTGAAAACAGCCCGCAGACTGGCGAAATCGAGCGATCCGGCAAAGCCGTAAACCAACGACATGCCATACAGCAGCAAGCCGGAGGCAAGCGCCCCCAGCACGAAATACTTCAAGCCGGCTTCCGAGGACCGCACATCGTTGCGCGCGAACGCCGCCAACACATAAATCGCCAGCGACGACAGCTCGACGCCCAGATACAGGCTCATCATGTTGGTGGCGGAGACCATCACCATCATGCCGACGGTCGAAAGCAGGATCAGCACGGGAAATTCAAACCGGGCAATGCCGTGATGCGTGTTGTAATCGAGCGACAGCACCACCGCGAGCGACGCCGCGATCAACACCAGGATCTTCACGAACACCGCAAAGCGATCCAGCGTGAACAACCCGTTATAGCCCACGTCCTGGGGCGCCGACAGCGACAACAACGCCGCAACCAGGAACGAAGCCAACACCAGCATCGAACAAAGCTGCGCGCTGTTCTGTTTCTTGATCAACACGCCGACCATCAACACCAACAGGCCGCAACCCGCGAGCACGATTTCAGGCAGAGCGATTTGCCAATTCATAAGTTGCCCAACCATCAGTGAAAGTTCCCCGTAAACGTCGCCTGGGCAAAGGTCGAGTGATTGGCCAGAGCCGCCACATGATTGGCCACCATCGCATTCACCGACGCATCAAAGAAATGGGTGAAGCTGCTGGGATAGACCCCCATCCACAGCGTCAGCACCACCAGAGGCGCGAATATGGCGATCTCACGCGGCGACAAATCGAGGATCGATCTCAGATCCAATTTGGTCAGCGCGCCAAACACCACCCGGCGATACAGATACAGCGCGTAAGCCGCCCCCAGGATCATCCCGAAAGCGCCCAGGAAGGCGACCCAGAAATTGACCTGCAGCGCGCCCACCACCACCAGGAATTCGCCCACGAACCCTCCCGTGCCCGGCAGACCGACCGAGGCCATGGTAAACACCATGAACACCACCGCATAGGCGGGCATACGTTCCGCCAAACCGCCGTAACGGGCGATTTCGCGCGAGTGAACGCGGTCATAGACCACACCGACGCACAAGAATAAAGCAGCCGAAACCACGCCGTGGCTCAACATCTGGAACAACGCGCCCTGGATGCCCTGCACATTGAAGGTGAACAAACCGATCATCACCACGCCCATGTGCGCGACCGAGCTATAGGCGATCAGCTTCTTCATGTCTTCCTGCGCCAGCGCCACCAGCGAGGTGTAGATCACCGCGATGATCCCCAGCGCGAACATCATCGGCGCAAAGGTCTGCGAAGCCTGCGGCAGCATCGGCATCGAGAAGCGCAGGAAACCGTACGCCCCCATCTTCAGCAGCACACCGGCCAGAATCACCGATCCCGCCGTGGGCGCCTCGACGTGCGCATCCGGCAGCCAGGTATGCACCGGCCACATCGGCACCTTCACCGCGAACGAGGCAAAGAAGGCGAGGAACAGCCAGTTTTGCATTCCCACCGGGAAACTGGTGCGCAACAGCCTGGTGATATCGGTCGTGCCGGCATAGTGCCAAATCGCCAGCAACGCGATCAGCATCAACACCGAACCCAGCAGCGTGAAGAGAAAGAATTTGATCGAAGCATAAACCCGGCGCGGCCCGCCCCAGATGCCGATGATCAGGAACATCGGCAGCAGCACACCCTCGAAGAACATATAGAACACGAGGAAATCGAGCGCGCAGAACATGCCGATCATCATGGTTTCAAGCACCAGGAAGGCGATCATATATTCGCGCACGCGGGTGGTGATCGTCTCCCAACTGGCCAGGATGCACAGCGGAGTCAGCACGGTGGACAGCAATACGAACAGCACCGAAATGCCGTCCACGCCCATCTTATATCCCACATCATATTGCGGGAGCCACGGCACCGACTCCACGAATTGAAAGCCGGAACTGGTTTGATCGAACTTCACCCACAAGATCAGGCTGAGCGCAAAAACGATCAGGCTGGTCCACAGCGCGGTCCAACGCGCGGCCGAAGCGACCTGCGCTTCATCGCCACGCACCAGCAAAAGAACGCCCGCACCCACCAAAGGCAGGAAGGTGAGCAAAGACAGCAGGGGAAAACCAAGCTCTGACATTGTCTTACCGGACCCACAGGAAAATAGAGATCAGCGCGACCAGGCCAATCAACATTGTAAAAGCATAGGTGGCGAGCGAGCCGGTCTGGAGCTTCACGAGCCTCGAAGAACCATAGCTGGTCAGCGAAGCCAAACCGTTGGGCACACCATCGACGATGGTGGCGTCCCCGGTTTTCCACAAGAACCGCCCAATGGCGAAGGCCGGCTTGACAAAGATCGCATTATACAACTCGTCGAAATACCATTTGTTCAGCAAGAACAAATAGATCGGACGGAATGTGGTGGCCAGCGCGCGGGGCATGCCCGGCACCAGCACATACATCACATAGGCCAGGAAAATGCCCGCCACCCCCACCAACGTCGGCAAAAGACCGATGATCATGGAACGGTCTTCCAACGTCGCCATGATATGATTGGTGGGGCCATTAAAGATGGCAGCCCCCCAGAACGCATCACGGGCGTCGCCGATGAACATGGTGTGGAACAAAAGACCAACCAACACCGCCCCCGTCGCTAAAACCCCCAGCGGGAAGGTCATCACAAACGGGCTTTCATGCACATGATCCATCGTGTGCTTGTCGGCGCGCGGCGTGCCGTGGAAGGTAAGGATCAGCAAACGCCAGCTATAGAATGCCGTAAGGAACGCCGCCACCACGCCACAGACGAAACCATAGGTGCCAAGCCCGGTGTGCGCGGCGTAAGCCGCTTCCAGGATCGCGTCCTTGGAATAATAACCGGCAAAGAAGGGTATTCCGGCCAACGCCAGGCTGCCGATCCACATCACCGTGCCGGTGAAGGGAATTTTCTTGAACAACCCGCCCATCTTGCGAATGTCCTGCTCGTCGGACATGGCATGGATCACCGACCCCGCCCCCAGGAACAGCAACGCCTTGAAGAAGGCGTGGGTGATCAGATGGAACATGCTGGCCTGATAGGCGCCAACGCCGGCGGCAAGGAACATATAGCCCAACTGCGAGCAGGTGGAGTAGGCGATGATCCGCTTGATGTCGTTCTGCACGCAACCGATGGTGGCGGCGAACAAAGCGGTGGTCGCCCCGATGAAGGTGACCAATTGCAGCGCGTGCGGCGCAAATTCCATCAACGGCGACATGCGCGACATCAGGAAGACGCCCGCCGTCACCATGGTGGCGGCATGGATCAAGGCCGAAACAGGCGTCGGACCTTCCATCGCGTCCGGCAACCAGGTGTGCAGAAAGATCTGCGCCGATTTGCCCATGGCGCCCAGGAACAGCAGCGTGCCAATCACTTCATAGGAGCGGAAATCCTGCCCGAAGATGTGATAGGTAGCGTTCATATGGGCCTGGATATTGCCAAACACATTATCGAATTCGATCGATTTGAACAAAAAGAACATCAACGCGATGCCCACGGCAAAGAACAGATCGCCCACGCGGTTGACAACGAACGCCTTGATGGCGGCAGCACAGGCCGAAGGCTTCTGATACCAAAACCCGATCAGCAAATAACTCGCCACGCCCACGCCTTCCCAGCCAAAGAACAACTGGGCGAGGTTGTTGGCAGTCACCAGCATCAACATCGCAAAGGTGAAAAACGAGAGATACGAGAAGAACCGCGGGATGCTCGAATCGTGGCTCATGTAGCCGACCGAATACAGATGGATCAGCGTCGAAATGGTGGTCACCATCGCCACCATCACCACCGAGAGCGTATCGAACCGCAACGCCCAGGCGATATGTAGATCACCGACCGAAATCCAGTCGAACACCGGCACCACGCCCGTATGGGCGTTGCCCCAGGCCACGGAGGCAAACGAAACATCACCACAAATGGCGGCCAGCACCATCAGCGAAACCGTGACGATTTGCGAGGCACGATCGCCGATCACCCGGCCCAAAAAGCCTGCAATGACCGAACCAAGAAGTGGCGCAAATACAGCGACTGCGTAAATCATCTCAGCCCTTCATCAGATTAACGTCCTCGACCTGGATCGAGCCGCGGTTGCGGAAATAGATCACCAGGATGGCGAGGCCGATTGCGGACTCGGCCGCAGCGACGGTGAGAACAAACATGGCGAACACCTGGCCCACCAAATCGTGCAGCGAACTGGAAAACGCCACCAGATTGACGTTCACCGCGAGCAAAATCAGCTCGATCGACATGAAAATAACGATCACATTCTTCCGATTGAGAAAAATGCCGAACACACCCATCACCAGCAACAACGCGCTGACGACAAGATAATGAGCAAGGCTTACTGGCATCTCAGTGATCTCCATGAACGTGCGGCTCGGGAGCGTGAGCATCATGATCGTCATGACCATGCCCGTGATCCCCATGCACAACCTTGCCCGGAGGCGGCAGCGGGCGGCGGATGCCCAAAATATTGATGCCTTCGCCCAAACCGGCGTTCACCAGCACCAACGTATCCGCCGGGTTGCGGGCAATCTGCTTGGCGATAATCTGATGACGGCTGCTTTTCTTCTCACGCATCGTCAGCACGATCGCACCGATCATCGCCACCAGCAGCACCAGCCCGGCGGCCTGGAACAAAAGCACATAATCCGTATAGAGAATGCGGCCCAACGCCTCGGTGTTGGTCACGCTGTCGGGCATCGGCGACGCGCGCAGGGATTGCGCCAGCCCCGAGGTGGTCCATGTGCCGAACACCAAACCCAGTTCGGCCAGCAACACCACGCCCACCAAAACCCCAACCGGCGCGTAACGCTGGAACCCGCTCCTGAGAACGGCGAAGTCCACATCCAGCATCATCACCACGAACAGGAACAGCACGGCAACGGCGCCGACGTAAACAATCACCAGCAGCATGGCCAGGAATTCGGCGCCCGCCAGCAAAAACAACCCCGCCGCGTTGAAAAACGCCAGCACCAGAAACAACACCGCATAAACCGGATTGCGCGATGTCACCACCATGGCGGCGGAAGCCAACAGCACGGCGGCAAACACGTAAAATGCCCCGGTGGCCAGATAATTCGCAATCATGCTACCTGCCCCCCCAAAAGCCCCATCTTCATTTTCACAACCATCATCTTGCTCATCCGATCAACGATAGGGCGCATCAAGTTCAAGGCGGGCCGCCAGCACGGGTTCCCAGCGGTCGCCGTTGGAAAGCAGCTTGTCCTTGGTGTACATCAGCTCGGCGCGCGTTTCGGTGGCGAATTCCAAATTCGGCCCCTCGACGATCGCATCCACCGGGCAGGCTTCTTCACACAACCCGCAATAAATGCACTTGGTCATGTCGATGTCGTAACGTGTGGTGCGGCGCGAACCATCGTTCCGCGGTTCGGCCTCGATGGTGATCGCCTGCGCCGGGCACACCGCTTCGCATAGTTTGCACGCGATGCAGCGTTCCTCGCCGTTGGCGTAACGGCGCAACGCATGCTCGCCCTTGAAACGCGGGCTGAGGATGTTACGCTCATAGGGATAATTCAGCGTCACGGTCGGCCGGAACATATAACGGAAGGTCAACGCCATACCCGAGAGCAATTCGAGCCCCAGCATACCCCGCGCGCGGCTAAAAAATGACATATCGCGCCCCCCTTACAAATTGACCGAGTGCGGCAACCATCCGGTCGCCACCAATACGCCCGCCGTCAACACCAGCCAAAACAACGACAACGGCAAGAACACTTTCCAACCCAAACGCATCAGTTGATCGTAGCGAAAGCGGGGGAATGTGCCGCGCACCCAAAAGAACCCGAACAGCAACGTAAAGACCTTAAGCAGCAACCAGGCCGGCCCCAGCGGCAACCAGCCGATATTTTGCAAAATCCCGAACGGCGCCAGCCAGCCCCCCAGAAACAGGATCGACGTAAGCGTGCACATCAAGATCATGTTGGCGTATTCGCCCAGGAAGAACAGCCCGAACGACATCGAGCTATATTCCACAAAGAAGCCCGCCACGATTTCCGATTCGCCTTCCGGCAGATCGAACGGCGCGCGATTGGTTTCCGCCAAGGTGGAAATATAAAACACCACCGCCATCGGCAGCAGCGGGATCACGAACCAGACGTGCCGTTGCGCCATCACCACGTCGTTCAGGTTCAAGCTGCCGACGCACAGC
>JAJZHU010000072.1 GCA_021798375.1 Pseudomonadota bacterium
CGCCGAGGCGGGCTTTCCCGCGCCGCAAATCATGCGCTATGGCAGCAGTTTCGCGTCGATGAACGCAACCGTTCGTCAACTGGCCGATTACAACGATCGCCGCGCGCCGCTCGATGCGCAAATCCGTCATGCACGCGCCAAACGCGACGCGGAGGGCCGCAAGGAGGCCGCCGATCTTGCCAAACAGCCGATCCCGCCGCCGCCCTTCGATGTGTTGATGGTGGGCGCCGTCGGGCAACAATTGAGCGAGCTCGAATCGTTGCTGCCCTATTACGATATCACCCCCGGCCAGGTGCGGTTTCTGGGGCCGAATGGCTGGGCCTATGCCCAAGGCCTGGGGCTTTCGGCCATCACCGGCGGTTGGTTTGCCGCCCCCGATCCGGCGCTGCGCACGCAGTTTCAGCAATCTTATGCGGCCAAATACGCGGTTCAGCCACCCGCCATCGCCGATGTGGCGTTTGATGCCGGCAGTCTGGCGCGGTTGCTTGTCACCGGGGCAGGGATCAGCACCGATAATTTGCAAAATCCCTCCGGCTTTGCCGGGGTGGATGGCGTATTTGCCTTGCAGCCGGATGGGCATGTAAAGCGCGCGTTGGCGGTGTTTCAGATGGAGGCAACGCACGCCAATCGAGACGCGCCGCCACAGATGGTGCAGCCTTCGCCGCAAAACCTTGCTGTTTCCGGAAGTTGATCGGAATGCGCACTCCCTTGCGGTCGGGTTTGGCGGTGGCGACAACCCCATTGTTGGTGTTGGCGGCATTGGTGGGTTTGAAACAATTGGACCCTGTGGTGGCGGGATGGGCGGCCCTGCCGGTGCTGACGGTCGCACTGCTGCTGGGGGCGGCATGGGGGCGCGATGTGGCGCGGCTGCGCGAGGCGGTGAAGCAGGCCGCCAGCGGGCGCGTTGTGCTGCATGGGCCGATGCTCCCCGCGCTGGGGATGCTGCACCAGGAAATCGACCAGTTGAGCCGGCTTATGTCCGAGCGCACCACCTTGTTGCAGCGTTTGCTGAAATCCGACGAAGCGATCGTGGAGCGTCTGCCGGATCCGTTGTTGGTGCTGGGATCGGATCGCGTCATTCGCCGTGCCAATCAGGCGGCGCGAACGGCGTTCGGGAGCGAGCTGAATTCGGTGCTGCGCCACCCCGATCTGCGCGCGGCGCTTGATCTGGCGTTGAGCAAAGGCACCACCCAGATCGTGGAGCTGACGTTGCGCGTGCCGCTGGAACGCGATGTGGCGGCGACGGTGTTGAATTTGGATCCTCCTTTGGCCGATGGCGGCTCGATCCTGATCGTGCTGTCGGATCGATCGCGCGAACGTGCCGTCGAGCGGATGCGAACCGATTTCATCGCCAACGCCAGCCATGAATTGCGCACCCCGCTGGCCAGCCTGATCGGGTTTATCGGCACGCTGCAAGGCCCCGCCGCCGATGACCCGCCGGCGCAAAAGCGGTTCCTGGCCATAATGCACGACCAGGCCGAGCGGATGAATCGTCTGATCGACGATCTGCTGGCGCTGTCGCGCATCGAGGTTTCGGAACATCAAACCCCGCTCGATGCGGTATCGCTGGGCGATTTGCTGTTCAGTCTGGAGGAAGCGTTCGCCCCGCGCGTGGCGGCCCGCCACCAGACCTTGCTTGCCGATATCGCGGCGGATTTGCCCGATGTGCCGGGGGATGAAGATCAACTGGCGCAATTGTTCCAGAATTTGCTCGATAACGCGGTGAAATACGGCAAAGAGGGCGGCACGATCCGGCTGTGGGCCGGATTGCCGCCCAAAGACGCCACCCGCTATCCGGCCGAGCCCGGGGTGGTGGTAAGTGTGGCCGACGATGGCGCGGGGATTGCGCGCGTGCACATCCCGCGCCTGACCGAGCGCTTTTACCGGGTGGACAAGGGCCGTTCGCGTTCGGTGGGCGGCACGGGGCTGGGACTTGCCATCGTCAAACATGTGGTGGCGCGTCATCGCGGATCAATGTGGATCGACAGCAGCGAGGGCAACGGCGCTTGCTTTACGGTGTGGTTGCCGACGCGTTAGAGTTACAGCCTTGACTTCTGCCCCAATGCTTGCTTGATCCGTCGATTGAACTCCTACATGGCTGGATGCTGATGGCCCGATCCTTGAAACCCAAACGGCCTCCTTCGGCGCCGGGCGCCGCGGCCCATTTGATGGAGACCGTGAAGGCCATCGTCGCCGCGGTGTTGTTCGCCGCGCTGTTGCGCACATTTCTGTACGAGCCGTTCAATATTCCATCGGGTTCGATGATCCCCACGCTGCAAGTGGGAGATTTTCTGTTCGTCTCGAAATACTCCTATGGCTATTCGCATTTTTCCCTGCCGTTGTCGCCGCCGCTGTTTTCGGGGCGAATTTTCGGCAAATTGCCCAAGCGTGGCGATGTGGCGGTGTTTCGTTATCCGCGCGATACGTCCGAGGATTACATCAAGCGCATCGTCGGACTGCCGGGAGATCATATCCAAATGCGCGAGGGCGTGCTGTATGTGAACGGCATCGAGGCCACGCGGACGCCGATTGGCCCCTATATCGCCGATGACCAGGGCCGCAAGATCGAAACCGAGCGTTTCAGCGAAACTCTGCCGGGCGGCCCAACCTATGACATCCTGAAAGCCACCGACGAGGGATGGGTGAATAACACCCAGGAATATGTGGTGCCCAATGGCGACGTATTCGCCATGGGCGATAATCGCGACGACAGCCAGGATAGCCGCTTTAGCGATGCGGTGGGATTTGTTCCGGTGGAAAATTTGATCGGCCGGGCCGAATTTATCTTGTTTTCCTGGGACAGCGACAATGGGGGAATCCGTTGGAACCGATTCTTCAAGGTCATTCACTGACCGCCGTGGAAGAACTGCTCGGCCATTGCTTTGTCCGCCCTGAATTGCTGGCCGAAGCGCTGACCCATCGTTCCGCCGCCCACGAGCGCAGCGGACGCGGCGGCAAATCGGGGCGAAACGGCCCCAAGGGCGGCGGATCGAACGAGCGTTTGGAATTCGTCGGCGATCGCGTGTTGGGATTGGTGATGGCCGAATGGCTGCTGGAACGCTTTCCGCACGAACAGGAGGGCGCGCTTGGCCCGCGTCTGGCCGAGTTGGTGTCGCGCCAGACCCTGGTGGGGATCGCCGAAGGCATTGGCCTGTCCAGCCTGCTGTCGGTGGCCGATAGCGAAGCCAAGGCGGGGGTAAAGACATTGGCCACCGTGATGGCCGACGCGATGGAGGCGGTGATCGGGGCGATCTATCTCGATTCGGGGTTAGACGCCGCGCGGCGTTTCATCCGCAATGCCTGGGGGACTTTGATCGAACTGCAGATCATCCCGCCCAAAGACCCCAAAACCGGCTTGCAGGAATGGGGGCTGGCGCGCGGTTTGGGGTTGCCGGTCTATCGCGTGGAAAAAAATATCGGGCCTTCGCACGCGCCGCGCTTTACCATCAGCGTGCGGGTGGGCCATCAAAGCGCCGAAGCCGAGGGCAGTAATAAGCGCGATGCCGAACGAGCGGCCGCCAGTTTGTTGTTAGGAAAACTATCATGACCACCCGTTGCGGCTTTGTGGCGATTATGGGGGCGCCGAATGCGGGCAAATCGACTTTGCTCAACCGCATGACCGGCGCCAAACTTTCCATCGTGAGCCCCAAAGCCCAGACCACACGCTTTCGCGTGCTGGGGATTCTGATGAAGGGCGAAAGCCAGATTTTGCTGGTCGATACGCCTGGCATCTTCAAGCCGAAGCGCAAGCTCGACCGCGCCATGGTGGCCGCGGCCTGGGGTGGGGCGGAAGACGCCGATCTGGCCGTGCTGGTGGTGGATGCCAAGGCGGGCATTACCGATGCGCTGCGCGGCATTGTCGAAAAAATCGGTTCGGGCAAACGCCGGGTGTGGCTGGTGCTGAACAAGGTCGATCTGGTCGGGCCGGCGGCGCTGCTGCCGTTGATCGCCGAACTGAACAAGATGCTGAGTTTCGAGCATAATTACATGGTCAGCGCCGGCAATGGCGATGGGGTCGAGGAACTGATCGCGGCTTTGGCGGCGGCAATCCCCGAGGGGCCATATCTGTATCCCGAAGACGATCTGACCGATTTGCCGGATCGTTTGCTTGCCGCCGAAATCGTGCGCGAGCAGATTTTCCTGCAAACCCACGAAGAAGTACCCTACGGCGCCACGGTCGAAACCGAAAACTTTGTCGAACGTCCCGATGGTTCGGTGCGCATCGAGGTGACGATCTATGTAGCGCGGCCAGGGCACAAGGCCATCCTGATCGGTCAGGGCGGCAGCAAGGTGCGCGACATCGGCGCCAAGGCGCGCGCGCAATTGGGGCAATTGCTGGAACGCAAGGTGCATTTGTTCCTGAACGTGAAAGAGCGCGCCGGATGGGATGAAGAAAACGCGCGGCTGCGGGCGATCGGGCTGGAAGACCCGAAATAAATGGAATGGGAGGAGCCGGCGATCGCATTGCTCGCCCATCCTTATGGCGAGACGGATTCGCTGGCGACCCTGTTCACCGAGGGCCAGGGCGTGGTGCGCGGCCTGGTGAAGGGCGGGGCGGGGCGCAGCAAAGGCGTGATGTTTCAGCCGGGAAATATTCTGAAAGCGCGCTGGGTGGGGCGATTGCCCGAACAACTGGGCCAGTTTACCGCTGAAATGGTGCATCCGGCGGCGGCGGCGGCGATGGGAAACCGGGTGGGGCTTGCCACATTGCAGGCCTTGGCGGCGGTAACGGCGGGGGCTTTGCCCGAGCGCGATGCCTACCCCGATTTGTTCGATATGTTGATGCGTTTGATGATTCGCCTGCCGGAAGGCGAGGAGTTATTGCCCGATCTGGTGCGCTATGAATGCGCGCTGCTGTCGGATTTGGGTTACGGACTGGATCTGTCGGCCTGCGCTTTGAGCGGGGCGACAGGTGATCTGGCCTATGTCTCGCCGCGCACGGGGCGGGCGGTAAGCACTGAAGCGGCGGGCGAATGGCGCGACAGGTTATTGAAATTGCCCGCGTTTTTATGCGGTGGCGAGGACGGCGTGCGCACGGATTGGCTGGACGGGTTGCGTCTCACGGCCCATTTTCTGGAACGCGACGTGTTCGGTGTGCTCAATCGCCCTCTGCCCGCGGCCCGCGTGATGCTGTATGATTTGGTTGCGTCTTTGGAATAAGAATTTTTTGCCTTTTGGATGGATCGATACGCATGATGGACGAAGAACTGGCCGGAAAAATTGAACAAACGGCGCTGACCGATGCCTTGTCGGAACGTTATTTGGCCTATGCGTTATCAACCATCATGTCGCGCAGTCTGCCCGATGTGCGCGACGGGCTAAAGCCGGTGCATCGCCGTTTGCTGTGGGCGATGCATCAGTTAAAGCTTGACCCCACCACGGGATTCAAGAAATGTGCCCGCGTGGTGGGCGATGTGATCGGCAAATATCATCCGCACGGCGACGCCTCGGTGTATGAAGCGTTGGTGCGTTTGGCGCAGGAATTCGCCGCGCGTTATCCGTTGGTCGAAGGCCAGGGCAATTTCGGCAATATCGACGGCGATAATGCGGCGGCGATGCGATACACCGAAGCGCGCATGACCGAAGTTGCCAAGGCATTGCTGCTTGGTATCGAAGACGATGCGGTGGATTTTCGCCCCACCTACGACGGCGAAGAACATGAACCCGTGGTGTTGCCGGCGGCATTTCCGAATTTGCTCGCCAATGGCGCCACCGGAATCGCCGTGGGCATGGCAACATCCATTCCGCCGCACAATGCCGGCGAGGTATGCGCGGCGGCGATCTGTCTGATCGAAAATCCCGATTGCAGCACGGAAGATCTGCTGCAACATATGCCCGGCCCCGATTTCCCCACCGGCGGCACCTTGATCGAAGAGCGGGCTTCGATGTTGGAAGCCTATACCACCGGGCGCGGTGGTTTTCGTCTGCGCGCGAAATGGGAAGTGGAACGCGGCAAGCACGGCATTTGGAATATCGTGATCACGGAAATTCCCTATCAGGTGCAAAAGGCGCGGCTGATCGAACAGATCGCGCAATTGATGGAAGACAAGAAACTGCCGTTGCTGGGCGACGTGCGCGACGAAAGCAGCGAATTGGTGCGGTTGGTGCTGGAGCCGAAAACCCGCACCACCGAACCCGAGATGTTGATGGAAACCATGTTCCGCGCCACCTCATTGGAAACCAGGTTTTCGCTGAACATGAATGTATTGAACGCCGAGCGCACCCCGTTGGTGATGGGGCTGAAGCAGGTGTTGCGCGCCTGGCTCGATCATCGGCACGAGGTATTGATCAGATCCACCAATCATCGTCTGGCGGCGATCGGCCGGCGGATGGAGATCCTTGCCGGCTATCTATCGGTATTCTTGAATCTGGACGAAGTGATTCACATCATTCGCACCGAGGACGAACCCAAGCGCGAATTGATCAGGCGTTTCTCCCTGAATGAAAATCAGGCCGAAGCGATTTTGAACATGCGGCTGCGTTCGTTGCGGCGTCTGGAAGAAATCGAAATTCGCAAGGAACATGACGAACTGGCGCAAGAGCAAGCCGACCTTGTCGCATTGTTGGCGCAAACCGATAAGCGATGGCATCGCATCGGCGATGAACTGGCGGCCATTCGCGCCAAATTCATGGGCGGTTTGCTTGGGATGCGCCGCACGGTGATCGCCGATGCGCCGGCGCCGATGGTGATCGATGCGACGGCGCATATCGAACGCGAGGCGATCACGGCGATTTTGTCGGACAAAGGCTGGGTGCGCGCGGTGCGCGGGGCGGTGGCGGATACCGCCGAATTGAAATTCAAGGAAGGCGACAAGCTGCGTCTGCTGGTGCCGTGCGAGACCATCGATCGTCTGTGTTTGTTTGCCACCAATGGCAAGTTTTTCACCGTTCGCGCGGTCGATCTGCCGCGTGGACGTGGCGATGGTCAACCGGTGCGGTTGTTGGGCGATCTTTCCAACGAAGATGATGTGGTGGCGTTGTTCCCTTGGCGCGAAAAGACTCGTTATCTGGTCGCATCCACCACAGGGCGCGGATTTTTGGTGAGTGGCGATGAAATTCTGGCGGAGAAGCGCACCGGCAAACAGGTGTTGAATCTCAAGCCCGATGAAGAGGCGAAAATCTGCGTGCCCGTTACCGGCGATCATGTGGCGATCACCAGCAAGGCAGGGTCCTTGTTGATTTTTCCACTCGATCAGGTCCCGGAAATGACTCGGGGCGGCGGGGTTATTTTGCAGAAATATAAATCGGGCGGGTTGTTGGACAGCGAGGGTCTGTGCGATTTGCGCTTGTTCAATCTGGCGGATGGTTTGTCTTGGAAACAGGGCGATCGTCTGCGCACGGAAACAAATTTGACCCCGTGGATCGCGGCGCGCGGTTCGGTGGGTAAAAAGCCGCCGCATGGTTTCCCACGTTCGGGAAGATTTGGCTGATGAGCGTGAAACAGATTTCGACAAAACTGATTTATGCCAATCAGTGGCTGCGGGTGCGCGAAGATCAGGTGGAGCGCGACGACGGATCGCGCGGCATCTATTCGGTGGTCGAACGGGAAGATTATGTTGTGCTGGCGCCTTATCACAACGGCTGCATCACGCTGGTGGAACAATATCGTTATCCCATCGGGCAACGCATATGGGAAATGCCGATGGGTTGTTTTGAACCCGATCGGCACCAGGATATTCATGCCGCGGCGGTGGCGGAATTGCGCGAGGAAACCGGCTGGGTGGCGAAAAATTTGCAGTCCATCGGTGAAATATTTCAAGGCCCTGGCTACTGCACGCAAAAGGGCCATGTGTTTTTCGCCACCAACCTGACCGCCGTCGGGGTTGCTCGCGATCACGGCGAGATGGATATGGTGGCGAAAGATTTCACGATTGCCGAGATCGAGCGGATGATCATCGAAAACCGGATCAGATGCACCAGCACGGTGGCGGCATTCGGGATGTTGCGGTTACGGAAGTTGATTTAACCGCTACGACGTTTGATGGATCACTTGCAAAAAATATTTCTCGGCCGGCCCGGGTGTCGCTCCTTGCACCACGGCGCTGCACAAGGACAAATGCAACGGGCCGGGCTGCGATAGATCCTCTTCGCGGGTCAATAGTTTCAGCACGCCATTGCGCAAATCATCTTCCACCCAATGCAGCGGCATCGAGCCAAACCCCAACCCCGCGCGCAGCATTTGATGTTTGGCGGTCAAATCGCCCAATCGCCAGGTGCGGGCCGATAATACGCCCTCGTCACGATCGCCGGTCATCCCGGAACGATCGGTCAGCACCAATTGCACATGGCGGCGCAATTCATGCGCGGGCAGGGCTTGATCCATCGTTGCCAAGGGATGATGCGCCCCGGCCACCAGCACCAATTCCACCGATCCGAGCGGCCGGCGATCGAATTGTTCATAGCGCGGGCTGAATTCAACCAGCAACCCAATCTGCGCCACGCCGTCCAACAGCAAGCGCGCCGAGGTGCCCATGGGTTCCATAAAAATGCGCGGCGTGACGGTGGGAAAATGCTCGCTCCATTCAGACAAGGCGACGATGAGGCGTTGTACGGGAAACATCGCATCGACCACGATGGCCAATGTCGGTTCGATGCCCTTTTCGATGGCGCGGGCCTGCGCCGCCAGATTGGCGGCTTCGCCGGCCAGACCGCGCACATAGGGCAACAGGCTTTTACCCGCTTCGGTCAGGGTGGGGCGATAGGGGGTGCGGTCGAACAAGATGCAGCCCAGTTGTTCTTCCAGCTTGTGAATCGCATAGGTCACCGCCGACTGGGCGCGTCCCAATTGACGGGCGGCGGCGGAAAAGCTTTGGCTTTCCACCACGGCCAGCATAGTCTCGATCTGGTCCAGACTGATCCCGCTGCGCAACATGATCTGATTCTTTGATGGTGTCTCTCAGAATTTTATCAGTTTTTTTGGGCGGTGGGAAAGGCTATTTCCACTGGATCTATACTCTTTCAGAAAGAAGATGTTCCGTATGATCAACAAGATCTTCGCCGCCGCCGTGGTGGCCGGCAGCCTCGCCGCACCCCATGCTTTCGCCCAAGCCACCGTTTCGGTCGGCGCCAAGGTAGAGGCGGGCGCCTATGCGGTCGAGCCCACTCACACCCGCGTGCTGTTCAGCGTCAGCCATATGGGCTTTACCACCTGGTATGGCGAATTCACCAAGACCAGCGGCACCCTGACGCTCGACCCCGCCCACCCCGCCGCCAGCAAGCTTACGATCAAGATCGACACCGCCAGCGTTTCCACCAGCAACAGCGTGCTGGACAGCGAGTTGAAGAGCCCGACCTGGTTCGGCGCGGCCGCCTATCCGTCGATCGATTTTGTCTCGACCAAGGTGCAGCAAACCGGCGCCAATACCGCCAAAGTCACTGGCAATCTGACCTTCCACGGCGTGACCAAGCCGGTGACGTTGAGCGTGAAATTCAACGGTGCGGGCATCAATCCGATGGATAAGAAATATACCGCGGGCTTTGAAGTCAGCGGCGAGCTCAAGCGCAGCGATTTCGGCGTGAAGACCTATGTGCCAATGATCGGCGACGATGTGAAGCTGATCATTTCCGCCGGCTTCGAACACCAATAAAAGACGGCGATCGGGGCGTTTGGCATGATCCAAACGCTCCGATTTCTCTAAGGGCCTGTCGATAAATAACTGGGCTGTTACCCTGTATTGGGTGTGATTGTGTAATTCCATTCGCCATGGAACTGGTGGGCGGTGAGATTGATCGCC
>JAJZHU010000073.1 GCA_021798375.1 Pseudomonadota bacterium
TAATTTGCCGTTTTCGGGCCACAGGTTGGGGCGGCAATCGGGGTGGCTTTCAGCACGCGCATGATCGGAAATCAGCACCAGTTTGGCGGGGGATTGCGCCAATTCGCGCGCCAGATTGCGCGAGGGGTCGTCGTCTATGCCGCACACGGCCAGATCGCCCGCCTGTTGGCGGGCGAATACGGCTTTTTTGGCAATGGCATAGCCGGCCATGTCGCCGTGACGGTCGAGATGATCTTGGGTGATGTTCAACATGACCGCTGCATCGAAGCGCAAGCTTGCGATTCGCTCCAACATATAGCTCGACATTTCGAGCACATAGATGCCCGTATCGCCGAGGAGCGGCAGCGCCAGCGCCGCCGGGCCGAGATTGCCGCCCGCCGCCACCGGCAGGCCTGCTTGCGCGATGATGTGGGCGATCAGGCTGGTGGTGGTCGATTTGCCGTTGGTGCCGGTGATGCCGACGAAACGCGCCTTGGATCCGCTGGCACGCACCGCTTCATACAGAATTTCGGCGTCCGACAGGATCGGCACGCCCGCCGCGCGCGCGGCGGTGGCGGCAAAGTGTGGGGTGGGCAGGTTATGCGGGATGCCCGGCGAGAGGATCAGGGCGGTGAAGCCCGCGAGACCTTGTGCGGGGTCGTGGAGCGTCAGGCCTTCTATCTGTGCGGCGGCGCGCGAGGCGGGGGCGTCGTCCCATACCGTGACCTGCGCGCCCATGTCGCGCAGGGCGCGGGCCGCGGGCAGGCCGTTGCGGCCCAGGCCGACGATTTGGTAGCGGCGTTGCGCCAGGAGATCGGGTGAGAAGTTGCTCATCGGATCTTCAGGGTGGCCAGACCGATCAGCGCCAGAATCACCGAAATAATCCAGAATCTGATCACGATCGTGGGTTCCGCCCAGCCTTTCTTTTCGAAATGATGGTGCAGCGGCGCCATCAGAAACACCCGGCGCTTGGTGCGCTTATACCAAAACACCTGGATCACCACGCTGACCGTTTCCACCACGAACAGCCCGCCGACGATTCCCAGCACGATTTCATGTTTGGTGGCGATGGCCACCGCCCCCAGCGCGCCGCCCAGCGCGAGTGATCCGGTATCGCCCATGAAGACGGCGGCGGGTGGGGCGTTGAACCACAGAAATCCCAGCCCCGCGCCCATCAGCGCGGCGAGGAAGATGCATAGATCGCCCACTCCCGGCACCGGGTTGAGTTGCAGATAATCGGCGAACACACGGTTGCCGACCAGATAGGCGATCAGCGCGAACACTCCGGCGGCGATGATGGTCGGCACGATGGCGAGCCCGTCGAGCCCGTCGGTGAGGTTGACCGCATTGGAAAAACCCACCAGCACGAAGGTGCCGAACAGCGGGAAGAACATTCCCATCGGAATCATCGCGTCCTTGAAGATCGGGAAGGTGAGGTGGGACGCCAGCGGCCCGTGGGTGAAATGCTTGATCGAAATGGCGCAAGCCAGGCCGATCAGTATTTGCGCGATCAGCTTGCCGCGCGCGGAGACGCCCTTGTGGTTGCGCTTGGCGAGTTTCAGATAATCGTCCACCGCCCCCAAACAACCATAGGCCAGCGTGACCAGCAGCACCGACCAGACAAAGCCGTTGGTGAGATCGGCCCACAACAGGGTGGACACGGTGAGTGACGCCAATATCAGCACACCGCCCATGGTGGGCGTGCCTTTTTTCTCGATCAGATGGCGTTCTGGCCCGTCGGTGCGGATCGGCTGACCGCCGCGCTGCAACGATTTCAGCAGTTTGATGACTTTGGGGCCGAGATAGAAGCTCAGCAGCAGCGAGGTCAGACAGGCGGCGGCGGCGCGGAAGGTGATGTAACGGATCAGGTTGAACAGCAGAAAATGACCCGCATAGGGGCGCAACAGATCATACAACATCACGATTCTCCGGCGTTATCGTAGTTAAGGCTTTCACTACCAGACGCATGTTGCTGCCCAGACTGCCTTTGACCAATATGGCATCGCCCGGTCTGATCGCGGCGGCGACCAGCGGGGCGAGGTGGGCGGCATCCTCGGCGTGCGTCACAGCCAGGGAAGTGGGCACAGATTGGTGCAAATGACGCATCAAGGGGCCGCAGGTAAAGAGCAGCGTGGCATGTTTCATCACATCGGGCGCCAAACCGGCGTGCTCGGCGGGTCCAAAATCGCCCATCTCAAGCATGTCGCCCAGCACGGCGATGTGGCGGCGGGCCGGGATCAGGGCGAGCAACGCCAATGCGGCGCGGATCGACAGGCTGGAGGCATTGTAGCTTTCGTCAAGCAAAACAGCGCTTCCGCCCAGGATGCGCTGGCGCGCGCCGCGTCCGCTGCCCGGCGCGAATTGGGCCAGCCCCAGGGCGGCCTGCGCCGGGTCCGCGCCTAACGCCTGACAGGCGGCGAGCACCATCACGGCGTTCCGCGCCATGTGCGCGCCGGGGGCGGCGAGGTGGAGTTCGATGGTGTGTGCGCCGAGTCGCACCACCAGATCACTGCCGTCGGCGCCGAGTTGGGCGGAGAGCAGTTCGGCGTCTTGCCCGATGCGCAGGATGTGCGCGTTTTGCGCCGCCGCGAGCAACACATCGGCATGGGCGGCATCGAGATCGATCACCGCCGTGCCGCCTTTTGCCAGCCCGGTGAAGATGGCCGCTTTTTCGGCGGCGATGGCTTTGATCGAGCCCATGTGGCCGATATGCGCCGCCGCCACATTGGTGATCAGCGCCACGTCGGGGCGGGATAATTGGGCCAGTGGTGCTATCTCGCCGGGGTGATTCATGCCGATCTCGATCACCGCGTAATCGGCTCCGGCAGGCATCCGCGCCAGGGTGAGCGGCACGCCGATGTGATTGTTGAACGAGGCATCCGCCGCATGAACCACGGCGCAGGCGGACAGGGCGGCGCGCAACATCTCCTTGGTGCTGGTCTTGCCCACGCTGCCGGTGACGGCGACGAGCTTGCCGGTGAAACGCTGTCTTGCAAAACGCGCCAGGTCGCCCAGGGCTTTCAGCGTGTCATCGACCTTGATGATCGGGGCGCCGGGCGGCAGGTCGAGCGCGCCCTTGCGGATCAAGGCGCCCGAAGCGCCTTTGTTCAGGGCCGCTTGCACGAATTCGTGACCGTCGCGCTGATCGGTCAGTGCGACGAACAAATCGCCGGGTTGCAGGCTGCGCGTGTCGATGGAGACGCCGCCGGCGGCGAAACCGACCTTGGTTCCCAGAGCGGCGGCGAGGTCGGATGAGGTCCACAACATCATGCGCCTCCCAACAGATCGCGAATCACCGCCGCGTCGTCGAAAGGCAGGATTTGGTCGCCGACGATTTGGCCCAGTTCGTGGCCTTTGCCGGCAACCACCACGATATCGCCGGGGGCGGCGAGATCGAGGGCGGTGGCGATGGCCAGATGGCGGTCGCCGATCTCGATCCCCTTGGGGCAGGCGGCCTTGATCGCGGCCCGGATCAGAGCGGGGTTTTCGCTGCGCGGGTTGTCGTCGGTGATGATGGCGATGTCGGCCATTTGCTGCGCCGCCGCACCCATCAGCGGGCGTTTGCCGGTATCGCGGTCGCCGCCGGCGCCGAACACCAAAATCAGCCGTCCGACGCCATCGGGGCCAATGCAATGGGGGCGCAGCGACTGCATCAGCCGGGTCAGCGCGTCGGGGGTGTGGGCGTAATCGACATAGGCGGCGCCGTGACCCTTGAGGCGGGAGACGAATTCGAGCCGGCCGCGCACGCCCTTGAGTGCTTGGAGGGCGTCCAGGGCAGCGGGGGTTTCCAGCATCAGGGCCAGTCCGGCGGCCATCAGCACGTTTTCGGCCTGATAGCGTCCGGCGAGCGGCAGCATGATCTCGGTGGGGCCGGAAGGGGTGGAAAGATGGAGGATCTGGCCCAGCGGCACGGGGGTGATTTGCTCGATGCCTAGCAGAGATCCGCCCTCGCCCACGGTCGCGTAAGTCAAGCCGCGTTTGGTGGCGATGCGGCGCAGTTGTTCGCGCACGGCGGGATCGAGCGTGGTGCTGATCACGGCGGGCGCGCCCTCGGGCAGCAATTCGCCGAACAGGCGCAATTTGGCGCGGGCGTAGGTGGCCATGTCGCCGTGGTAATCGAGGTGATCGCGGGTGAGGTTGGTGAAGCCGCCCGCCGCCAGCTTGATGCCGTCGAGCCGCGCCTGATCCAGCCCGTGGCTCGAGGCTTCCAGCGCCACATTGTCCACGCCGCGCGCGGCCATCGCCGCCAGTTCGTTGGCCAGGGTCACCGGATCGGGGGTGGTCAGGCTGGGGCGGGTCGGCTGGCCGGGTTCGATGATGCCCAGGGTGCCGATCGAGGCCGCCTTGATGCCGCTGAAATCCCAGATCTGGCGCAGGAAATCGGCGCTGCTGGTCTTGCCGTTGGTGCCGGTGATGGCGGCGATCACGCGCGGCATTTCGCCGGCGAGGCGCGCGGCAAGCTGGGCCAGCAGCAAGCGCGGCGTGTTGGTGGCGATCAACGTCACATTTGCGGGAACAATGGTGCCGGGAAGGGCGACGATGGCGGCGGCGCCATGGGCGACGGCGTCGGCGATGAAAGCGGCGCCGTCGATTTTGGCGCCGGGCAGGGCGGCAAACATCATGCCTGGCCGCACGGCGCGGCTGTCGTGGGTGATCGCGGCGATCTGGATTGCCGCGTGCCCAGCCGGAAGTTCGGCCGCGAGGGGGATTTTCAGCCCACGAAGGAGGTCATCGAGCCGCAAATTGCACGCTCGCTGCCGCCGGCATTACCGCTTGTCGCTGGGCTCCGTTGTCGGACGATGGGGCGGGCGATGGTTGCGGCGCACTGACCGGGATTACAAAGGGACGCGGCAGAATTTGGTTCACCACCGGTTGCAACGGGATGGACAGCCCTTCGTCGATGGCTGCGGCGTCGGTGTTGTCGGGCAGCAGGCCCAGGATCGGCGCGATGCGGGCGATCACCCGGCCCGCCATGGGTGCGGCGACAGCGCCCGCCGTGCTGTAGCCGTGGGTGGCGTCGGTGCCGTGCGGGTTGTCGAGCATCATGTAGACCGCGAAACGCGGGTTGTCCATCGGGAAGACGCAGATAAAAGCGGCGACGTTGCTGTGTTTCAGATAGCCGTGGCCGGATATTTTTTCCGATGTGCCGGTTTTGCCGCCGACGAAATAGCCCGGCACGTTGGCGGCCTTGCCATAGCCGGTGGTGACGACCAGCCGCATCAGGCGGCGCATGATGTCGGCGTTGGCGCTGCTTAATAATGGTTCGGCGGGCGGGTTGGCGGTGGTGGCGGCGGCCTGCACCACCAGCCCGCCGCCGGGGGGCGGGACAGGATCCTGCGCCAGGATCGTGGGGCGTATCATATTGCCGCCGTTGGCGATGATGGCTGTGCCGCGCACCACATGCAGCGGCGAGACGGCGATGCCTTGGCCGAACCCGATCGTCATGGTGGCCAGACGGCCCCAGGCGTTGCCTTTGGGGTACAGGACGTGGCTGGTGGCTTCGGGCAGTTCGATCGGCACGCGCTGGAACATGCCCATTTTGGCCAGCCAGGCGCGTTGGCGGTCTGCGCCCACCAGGTCGGCGATGTGCGACGCGCCCAGGTTCGATGAATAGGCCAGCACTTCGGGCAGATACAGGAAGCGATGTTTGCCCTTGTAATCGGTGATGGTGAAGCGTCCGAATTTGATCGGGTGGGCCGCGTCGAACTGATCCCAAATATGTATCAGGCCGTATTGCAGC
Organism: Pseudomonadota bacterium; assembly: GCA_021798375.1. Lineage (GTDB taxonomy): Bacteria > Pseudomonadota > Alphaproteobacteria > Acetobacterales > Acetobacteraceae > JAJZHU01. The sequence continues at coordinate 5,720 of JAJZHU010000073.1, forward strand.
GCCATCGAGGAGGTTTGCAGTTTGAAGGTCGAGCCCGGTTCATAGACGCTGGCCAGGGCGTGATTCATCCGCTGCGCCGGGGTGGCCTGGCTGTATTGATTGGCATCGTAATCGGGCATGCTGACCATGCCGAGTATTTCGCCGGTGTGGACATCCATCACGATGCCGGCACCGGCCTCGGCGGTGAATGTGGCCATTCCTTGCGACAATTCATCGCGGACGGCGGATTGCACGCGCACGTCGATGGAAAGCCGCAGCGGGGTCGCATCGTCGTTCAGGCGTTTGTCGAAGGCCTGTTCCGCGCCGCCCAGGCCGTGACCATCGACATCAACCGTGCCCAGCACCTGGGCGGCCATCACCCCCATCGGATAGGAGCGGCGCTCGCCGGCGTTAAAGTCGATGCCGATCACACCGAGGTCGTTCAGCGCCAATTCCTGGGTGGGCGAGATGTGGTAGGCCAGCGTGAGATAGGTGCTGTTGCTGGACAGCCGCCGCGCCACCCAATCGACCGACAGCGTGGGCATGATTTTCACGATCTGGGTCGCCACCGTCAGCGGGTCATAGCCATATTCACGCATTTTTTTCGGGTCTGCGATCAGATCGGCGGTGGGCAGGGAGGTGGCCAGGACTTGCCCATTGCGATCGGTGATGGGGGCGCGGAGCCGGTCGAGGATGGGGGCGACGAGTTGGGATTGCGCCGATTGATCGGCGGTTTGATCGTCGGCGGTGGGGGGGGCGTCTTCCTGTTTTTGGCTTTCGGCCAAGCTTTCGCGCTGGGTTGGGGTAAGGCTGGGAGCGAGCAGGCTGGCGAGGCTGAGTTGCACCGCCACCGCGCCGTACATCAGGGCGAACACGCCGCCGGTGACCAGCAGGCGTTTGCGGGTGCGGGCCATGGTGGAGCGTTGTGCCAGCACCGGGGCTGTGACACGTACCGTTTCAATCGGGGAGGGCGTTCCCCTTTCCTTCATTGGTCGCCGTGCCAAGCCACGTTGGAGACGGCAACCGGGGCGGGCAGACGGGATTCGTTGCTGGCCTCACCCAAGGCCGAAAGGCTGCGCGGGGCCGCGGCGCGTTGATTGTCGGCCACCATGATCGGCGCGGAAGGCATCGGGGCGGCGGGCGGCAAGTGATGCGCCAGCAGCTTTGCTTCGGCCAGATCGCTGTGTGAAATTACGCGGGTCGCATTGAGTTTGGGGCGAACGGCGGCTGGACGGGCGGCTTGATCGCTGGCGAGCAGCGTGCGTGCGGCGCCAGACAAGCCAGCAGACGGGCCGGCCGATTTGGCGGCCAGGGCTGTTGGGGCGGTGGCGTGGACGGGACCGGACCCACGAGCGGGTTTGTCGGACAGGGATGGGGCAGAGGCCGGTTGTATCTTGCGCGTTGTCAGATCCGCCACCAGCGTTGGCGCGTGCGGCGGGGCGGCAACCACTTTGGGGGCGGGAGCGGCGGCGATCTGGATCGGTGGCGCGGCTGCCGGGGCGGGCGGGTTGGTTTGCGCGAGCTTGGTTTCGATGGCTTTGGTGGTGGCGGCGGCTTCATTTTCGGCCAGTTGCAGGGCTGTCACCGGCGGTGGGCCGGCGGCGGGAAGACGCTGCGCCAATTGCTCGATCGGCACATATTGGGTCGGGGCGATTTGTTGCAGCGACAGGAATTGCGCCGCGAAGGGTTGCAGTCGATCGGGGCGATTCAGCCAGGACCATTCGGTTTGCAGCATTTTGCTGTCGTTGCGCGTGTCGGCGGCCTGGGTGCGCAGATCGCTGATTTGCTGATCGATCACGGCGACTTTGTGGGTGATCTGGTAATCGTAAAAACCCGACACCAGAAACAACATCACGCAGATCAGGGTGAAGGAACGGATCATGCCGACCACTCCTCATGTTCGGGGCTTGCACGTTCCATCGCGCGCAGTCTCGCGCTGCGGGCGCGGGGATTGGCGCTGGATTCAGCGGCGCCGGGGCGGACCAGTTTTTGCCCCGACAGATGGAACGCAGGTGTGGCGCGCACCAGCAGCCCGCCAGGGTCGTGGCGCGAGGGTGCAGGTTCGCGGCCTGCCGCCTTGATCATGAATTGTTTCACGATACGGTCTTCCAGCGAATGAAACGACACCACCACCAGACGTCCGCCCGGCGCGAGCAGGCCGGCGGCGGCATTGAGCACGCGCTCGATTTCTCCCATTTCATCATTCACTTTGATTCGCAACGCCTGAAAGCTGCGGGTGGCGGGATCATTGCCGGATTTATCGGGCGGCAGCACGCCGCGGATGGTGCGGGCCAGTTCCAAAGTGGTGGTGAAGGGCGTTTCGGCGCGTTTGGCGACGATGGCTTTGGCGATGCGGCGCGAGGCGCGTTCCTCGCCGTATTGATACAAGATATCGGCGATCTCGGCTTCCGGCAGTTGGTTCACCAGATCGGCGGCGGTGGGGCCGGACAGGCTCATCCGCATGTCGAGCGGCCCATCGAAGCGAAAGCTGAAGCCGCGCGCGGGGTCGTCGATTTGGAACGACGACACGCCCAGATCGAGCACGATGCCGTCGAGTTGCGTGATGCCGCAGGGGGCCAGCAATTCGACCATCCGGCCGAAGCTGCCGTGCAGCAAGGTGAGGCGGCCGCCCGATTGCGCCACCAATTCGGCGCCGCGCGCGATGGCGGCGGGGTCGCGGTCGATGGCGAATAATTTGCATCCGCTGGCCAGAATGCGCCGGGCGTAACCGCCGCCGCCGAAGGTGCCGTCGAGATAGACGCCGCCGGCGCGCGGGGCGAGGGCCGTCATCACTTCATCGAGCAAAACCGGAATATGCATCAGGCATCCCCCGTGGCGACCAGGGGAGGGGCGTTGGTGCCGCGATTGGCGGCGGCGCGGGCCATGCGGGCATTGGCGCCATCTTTCGACCAGATCTGGAAAATACTGCCGCTGCCCAGAAACATTACATCGTTCCGCAGCCCGGCGTGGGCGATGAAATTTACGGGCAGCTTCAGGCGTCCGTCGCCGTCGGGTTCGATTTCCAGCGCGGGCCAATGGAAGATCACATTGAAATCGTCGGCCGCCGCTTCGTCGTCGGCCAGTTTGGCCAAGATGCGGGCGGAATAGGTGTTGAATTCGGGGATCGGCCAGGCTTCCAGGCAATGTTCCTTGTCGCTGGGGCGCAGACGCAGGGACGGGGCGCCGGGGGGAACCAGCGATTGCAGCAAGTCGCGGAACGGCTTTGGGACCAATAGGCGTCCCTTGGTATCAAGCCGGCCTGCATGTGCGCCCGTGAAATGGGTCATTTGCTGCCTGGTGGGTCCGTTTGGATGAAGATTCGGCGACGTTCTGCCCGCTTTTTGATTGGGTTTATCTGGGATAAACTGGAATCTGGTGGGCGTCAACGGAAATCGCCGGATTTATGGTGGATTCGAGCGTGAAATTAGGCCGTTTTTGGCAACGCGACGTTGATGATTTTATGCCGGGGAGCGCGAACATCATGGCGCTTCCCCCGTGGGGAGTTATTTGCATTTGCAATTATCTCGCCGGCTGATATAAATGCAAAAAAGGGAGGAACCAGGCGATGAACGATCGTAATGAACCAGTGGCGCGGTTGGTCGAACGGCTTTTGCGATGGGGGACCGCCGCATGAGTCTCGCAATCGCCGAAAATCTTCCCCCCGACGCGCGGGAAGCGTTCGACAAAAGATGGCAGCGGGTGGCCGATTGCATCGCCGGGCGCGCGCCCGACCGGATGCCGGTATCGTTGATCGGCGGTTTCTGGTTCGCCAAATATGGCGGCGTCACCTGCCGCCAATTGATGTACGATTTCGAGACGTCGAATCAAATCGGCGAACGCGCCATTGTGGAATTCGAGCCGGACATCGGCGGCGGCGCCAATTTTACCGCCTCGTGGGGACCTTTGTGGGACAAGGTCGATTTCAGGCAGTTGGAATGGGCGGGGCACGGGGTATCGGAGGATTCACCTTACCAATACATCGACAAAGAATATATGCCGGCGGAGGAATATGATGAATTCATCTTC
>JAJZHU010000074.1 GCA_021798375.1 Pseudomonadota bacterium
CAGATGGCGTTCTTGCGGTCGCATCGGGGAGCCAGGAACAGCGCCGATATCGGGCTTGGCATCGCTATCGGTGCTTAGGGAGTGGCGAGCGGGGCTATCATTTCCGGTAGGCTGGCACACGCCTCTTGGCGATTGTGCGTGGCGGCGGGCTGATCATTCCTGCATTGTTGTCGGCGCTTACTGGCCATACGCCGCAGCATCCGATGGGGCGAGTGATCGGTGTTTGGACGGCGACCGCATTCATCGGGCAATTTGCCAATCCTCCCTTGTTTGTGCTGCTGCGAACCATGGGCGGATCGCAATCGGTGGCCTTCGTTATTTTCGGGCCGGCGTGCCTGGTGGTGGCGATGGGAGTGCTGCTGCTTGCGCGTTCGGATCAGAGAATGGCGATACGTGTAATTTCACCCTGAAATCTGCCTTGCCCCTAAGGGTTATTCCTATCACCAACAAAGCTTCTCCCTTATTCCGAACCAGATGACAGTGCGTTAATCTGCATTCCAATCAGTAAAGCCGCAACGTGTTGGAAAAGTTTATTTGGAATATACGCGCACGAAAAATTTCAAATGCCATTTTCTGAATAAAATTAAAATCAGCTCCACCACGGCTGATTAGCGGTCAGAATATGATTAATGGAAACAATAAGCTGATCTTTTGTTGATATAAAATAAAACAGAGGGAAAAATGTCGAAAAGAAAGCTGAAGTATACGTTCGCCGGAAGCAGCATGTTGGCGTTGCTGGCGGCTTTGCCGGTTCCGGCGCATGCCAAACAGGCAACCGGGCAATTGCAAGAAATCGTGATCACTGCGCAGAAAAGGACCGAGAATCTACAAAAGGCTGCGATCACCGTTCAGGCGCTGTCAGCAAAGCAGATCGACAAGCAAGGCATCAAGAGCCCGCTCGATCTTCAAGTGATGCTACCCTCTGTGCATTTTTTGCAAAACAATGTGGCCAGCATCTCGATTCGTGGCGTCGGCACCGATAACCTGAACGCAGGCGTCGATTCGGCTGTCGCTTATAGTGTTGACGGCATTTATTTGTCGCACTCGCCGGCACTGCCGCCCGTGCTGTTCGATATTGCCCGGGTGGAAGCCGTGTTGGGCCCTCAGGGTACCCTGTATGGCCGCAATTCCAACGGCGGGGCGCTCAACTTCATCACCAATAGCCCCACCAACAAATATGAAGGCAGCGCATCGGTCGCGATCGGCAATTATGGCGCCGTGGGCACCGAGGCGATGATCAATATTCCACTTACCGACGAACTCGCCATGCGAGTCGCCATGGGCAGCAACAAGCACAATGCCTATCTTTCCGATGGCTATGACGACGACGACGCCGTGGGTGGTCGCGCCAAGATTGCCTATACGCCCAATAGTGCGTTAAAAATTCAGTTGTCTGTCGATGCTTCCACCGATAATTCGCATGGCGTTTTCTTTGATGCGTGCCCAGCACACTCCGTTATGCCGGCGTGCCAAGGTCAACACTATCGGCCGTTCGCTGGTCAAGGACCACTGACGCCGTGGGGATTTCATCACAGCAATATCTTTGGTGTCGGCGGTGAAATCGATTATGATCTCGGTTGGGCCAACCTGACGTCGCTCACCGCCTATCGCATCTATCACAACCGCGATTTCAACCCCAGTCCGCATGCGCCTGCGGGTGGTTTTGGCTATCTCCACGACCAGGACGATTATTTCTTCACGCAGGAAGTTCGTCTCGCCTCGGAGCCGGGTTCGGCGATCAACTGGATTGGCGGTCTTTATTATTCACACGAGCGTCAGCCCGATCTGCAAGTCTATCATTTCTACTTTGCCCCGGGTCAACCCTATTTCCCATACTCGGTACCAAACGGCATTTACACCTCCAAGGCCGTGTTTGCCGATGCGACCTATCCAGTGTTGAGCAATTTCCGTATCGAGGGTGGCATGCGTTTCACCTCGGAGGATAAAAACGCGACCGGCTATAGCACGGTTTTTGTTCCTGGCGTGGGTCAGGTTGCTCCCGATACGCCAACGGGCGGGGCATCGACGGCCAACCGTGTGACCTGGAAAGTAGGCCTCGATTGGGATATCACGCCACAAAACCTGTTTTACGCCACTGCCAGCACGGGCTTTAAATCGGGCGGCGTAAACCAGGTTTCGGTGGCCTCCGGATTGCCCACAGCCTATGCGCCGGAGACGATTCTGGCCGAAGAGGTGGGTTTTAAGAACCGCTTCCTTGATAATCGCCTGCAAGTCAACATTGATGGCTTCCATTATGATTACAAAGGCTTTCAGGTTTACGGCGGCATCAATCTGCCGGTCGGGTTGTTCTTCGCCACTTTGAATTCGCAACAAGCCACTTTCTTCGGGGGCGAATTGGATGCGAAATATCGTCTGACCGATGTGGATCAGTTGGGCGTAACAGGATCGATCCTGCACGCGCGTTTCGATAAATTTGTCGTGCCCAACCTGGGCGATTATTCGGGTAACCAGGCCCCCGATGCGCCGCGCTTCCAATGGGGCGTGAATTATCAACATGTCTTCATGTTGGCCAACGCCGATAATATCAACTTCAACATCAATAGTGATCTTATCGGCCCACAACATGCTGATTACTCCAATAACCCCGGCTCGATTCAAAGCACCTATACGCGCACAGGCGTGTCGGTTACCTATGAACGTTCCGACAATTGGACTGTGACGGCCTATATTCGCAACATCGAAAACACGGCCGTTCCGAACACCTGGTCGACGGCGGCTCCTGGCGAAACTCCCCAGGATGTTGTGACCGTCGATCCGCCGCGCACTTTTGGCGTGTCGGTGAAGAAGAGCTTCTGATTTTTGGAAGCCGCGACTGATGCATCGACTTGCATAATGGGCGAGTGGCCCACCGCTTGATGGTGGTGGGCCATTCCCGTATTCATCCATGCTGTGGTAGTATCCCATGGATCTTCCGCGCTTCCAGAGCGCGATGAGATTGGGTTTACCCGGATTTAAAGTCTCATCGCGCTCTGGTTTTATGTTTTGGTGAGCAATTTTATGTGGTCGAGTGAGAACAAGAGACCGCATATTGCTCTAGGGATTTGCAATGATCACGTTGCGGCAATTTGAGATATTTGTTGCTGTCGTCAAGTACGGAAGTTTTCGTCGTTGCTCGGAAGAGCTTGGCCTTTCTCAGGTGGTGGTTGGGGAGCACATTCGATTTTTGGAGGAAAGATTGGGTGCGCCGTTGTTTGAACGTAGACCTGGCGCCGCCGCAAAACTGACTGTCGCGGGAGAACGCGCTTATCTGCGCGCGATTGATATTCTGGGCAGCATCGCAGATCTGATCGACGAAATCAGCGAGCCTCGACGCGACAAAAGGCGGACTGTCACCGTGGCTCTTCCTGCCTATTTGATGGGAAGGTTACAAAATCTGTTGGACAGATTTGCAAATTCCCATCCGATGATCAACCTTAACATTGATTTTTCAGAGCACGCCGTTATTGACATCGTTCGGAAAGTGGAGCGGCGCGAAATTGATATCGGGCTTTTCTTTGCGATTGATGATTCCGTCGCTCCCAGAAGTATTCATATCGGCAGCGAGCCGCTGTCCATATTTGTGGCTCCATCTTTTCCATGGGCACAGCGGGGTGTGGTCTCGGCGGCAGAATTGGCCAACGAGATGGTCATTCAATTGCCTGAGGGGAGCCCGATCCGGCAATTGGTTGATCAGGCGCTTGATGCAGTGTGTTCCGCGAAACGGCTGCATCGTTTGGACACAGAAGATTTCGGATTGATATTAACGAGTGTGATGAGTGGCAAGGGCTATGGCTGTATGTTCAAGGCGGGCATTTATTCGACAGGCCTCTCGACGAATTTGGTCGAGGTGGCATTGGACCCGCCGTTGCCTGTGCCTCAGATAAGATTGGCCGCCCGCAGTGCTGCGTTTCAGGATCCGTTGTTGAATGGCCTGATCGAAAGCGTGGTGGCTGTCATTCAATGACTAACGCACGCCTTGTTCGCATCGGGGCATGGTCTGCGTACGACGCCCACAAGGACTACTCTGGCGGGATGGGGCAGGAACGCATCTGCTCCACGCTCGTGGCGGCAAAATTGCGGCAAGGCTTGATCCGTCCCCCTGCCCGTCACCTCGGGTCTCATCGATCTAAAAATCAGGAAATTTACCAATGACTCAGCGTTTCAGCGGTAAGACCGTCTTGGTCACTGGCGCCGCGGGCGGCATTGGCCTCGCCGCCGCCACGGCCTTTGCGCAGGAAGGGGCCAATGTGGTCTTGGCCGACCGCGACACCATCCGCGTCGAAGCGGCCGCCCAGTCTCTGAGCACGGCGGGTCTTAGCGCCTCCGCTGTCACCGTCGACGTGTCCAATTTCGCCAGTTGCCAAGCGATGGTCGCCCACACTCTCGCCACCTTCGGCCAACTCGACATTGCCTTCAACAACGCCGGCATTCCCTCGGCGCTGGGCATCGCCTTCGAAGATGTCCCCGTTGAAGACTGGCGGAATATCCTCGATGTGAATGTCTCCGGTATGTTCTATTGCATGAAAGCCGAAGTCCCGGCGATGAAGGCCGCGGGCGGTGGCGCCATCGTCAACACTGCGTCGGTTGCCAGCATCATCGCCGCCAAAGGCATGGCCGCCTATGTTGCCAGCAAACACGCTGTCGCCGGCCTCACCAAAGCCGCAGCACTCGATCTGATCGGCTCCAACATCCGTGTCAACGCCATTGCCCCCGGCTCCGTCAACACCCCCATGTTGGCGCCGCTGATGGCTGACCCTGTCAACAGTGGCGCCATTGCCGCGTCGGTCCCGGCGGGTCGGGTCGGCGAGCCCGGAGAAATTGCTAACGCCGTCCTGTTCCTGGCTTCTTCAGACGCCAGCTACATGGTGGGCGCATTGGTTTGCGTTGATGGCGGGGTGGTGATTCAGTAATTCGACCGGACTTTCCAAAGTTGTTGCGGAGCAGGCATGGCACGCTGCCCAGCCGTTCACATCTCCACCATCATTGCTCTCGACTCTGAGTAGCGTTTTCCCCCGCTGTCACTCTTAGCGAACAATGCTGGCGATTTGTTAATCTGAGTTGGACAGTCGGCAGGACGAACTGGTGGTTTGATTTGACGTCAAGTGTCAACGGCGGAGACATGCCGCAATTATGGCATGCCTTTAGAATATATGCGTTGCAATTAGTCGACCGCAACCAATCGCTCGCTCGGGTCGTGGAACTGAGATCATCAAACTCTTGTGCGTTCGCGTCTCCATGCCATCGGGCAGCATTGAAAATGTTTGGCAAAGGTGCGGCTGAAATGTGAGGCGTCGGCAAAGCCGCACTCCAAGGCAATCTCGGTGATAGAAACTTTGCTTAGCGAGGGATTGGCCAGTAACGCCGCCGCCCACTCCAGCCTTTGTAGCCGTAACCAATCACTGAAGCTCGTCCCCAAACTGGCGAAGCGGCGTTGGATCAGCCGCGTTGATACGCCAAGCGCATTCGACAGATGATGGATTGATAAATCCGGGTTGTCCAACTGGTCGAGTGCGAATTGCCGAATGGTCGCTATGCGTAGGTCCTCTGCGGGGGAGTAGGGGCGCAGTGCCGTCATCACATTATCTGCCGCTTGCCATATTTGCGTGCTATTGGTCTCCGCTGGCAAATGGGGGGCTAATTTGAACAATTTGCGGGCGTTATTCGCCAGGTGGCGCGAAGCAACGGCTCCGGTCCCGAACTGTGCCGAAAGATGTACCACTGCCGGTTCATTCCAGGCGCCAAAACGGGTGTAGAATTCACTCGCTGGCAAATCGTACGTGACATGCTCGGCCGTCGTGGTGAAGCCGTGAATATAGGGACGAGATACATCATAAATCACGATATCGCCGGGTGCCATCTGCGCGCATTTGCTGCCTTGGTAAACGAACCCCTCGCCGTTGATCAGGATACACATGAAGATTGATGGCTTTTGATAGCGTTTTACCAACCGCCATCCGCGTTCCACGACGTGGGGACTGCAAGTAAGATGGACCGCGCGGAGGGGGCCGCGCTGCACCACTCTTTGCGAGGCTATCAACTCATCGTCGGCGACATCCGCATAATCCATGGAAACCAGCAATTCTGCCGTCTTTTGTTGCCAATAGGCCGTGCGGCCGTGCACTGGAGCATCGTCTGTGGTGACGTGAATGATGTCGTCGCTGATCATGTTGGTTGTCGCTCCCGTGAAAGACTTTCGCGATATTTTGCGATAATCTCGCCCCAACGATTACTGTATGACGATATCACGCCGCGGGGAGATGAATGTCAATCAGAGCAATATGCGGTCTCTTGCTTTTCGCTCGGCCGCATGGAATTGCTCGCCAACACAATGATCTAGCGCGCGATATTTTCGCGGCGCAGGCAATTTTTAACAACAAAAATAGACTTTCTGGAGGGGTGGGACGGCCATGACGGACGGGGAATATGATTACATCATTGTTGGAGGCGGGTCCTCCGGTTGTGTCGTGGCAAGCCGGCTCAGCGAAGATCCGAATGTTCGGGTGCTGTTGCTCGAGGAAGGTCCGACGGACAAGATTTTTTACGTCCGCGCCCCGGCCGGTTTTTTCAAATTGCTCGGTTCCAAGCGGAGCCAAGTCTATGCCACCGAATCGCAACCAAACGCCCGGGGGCGCACTCTTTATGTGCCGCAAGGGCGCGTGCTGGGAGGTGGCAGCTCGATCAATGCCATGGCCTATATTCGCGGCGATCGGGCAGATTATGACGGCTGGCGCGACAATGGCTGTCCCGGCTGGGGCTGGGATGACATGTTGCCGTATTTCAAAAAGCAAGAAGCCAACCAGCGGCTGTCAACTCCCCTGCATGGAACGACCGGCCCGATCAAGGTGTCCGATCCGCCTTCGCATCATACATTCAGCGATGCGGTGGTTCGCGCCGCTCAAGAGATCGGCATCCCATACTCAGGCGACTTTAACGGCACCAGCCAGCTTGGCACGGGATTCTATCAGGCGACTATGGGCGGCGGCGAGCGCAGCAGCAGCGCCTCGGGTTATTTGTGGCCTGCCCTGCAGCGCTCCAAGAATCTTACCTTGCGCCTCAATTCCCAGGTCACGCGCGTCATCTTTAATGGAAGACGCGCCACAGGCGTCAATGTTCGTGCCGAAGGCGGCGGCGAAATCACGCTATCGGCAAAGCGGGGGGTGGTGGTTACCGCCGGTGCCTTGGCGACGCCGAAAATTCTCATGCTATCGGGTGTTGGCCCTGCGGCGCATCTGGCGAAAATGGGCATCCCTCTGGTGTATGACGCACCCGACGTCGGCGGCAATTTCCACGATCATTTGATGGTGCCGACGTTCGCGCAAACCAAACAACCCATCAGCTACGCCGGCGAAGAGAAAGGGCTGCGCGCCATCAGGAATTATCTGCAATGGCGCCTTTTTCGCACTGGGCCGCTGACTTCGAATGGGGCCGAGTGCGGTGGTTTTGTGGATACCAACGGTGACGGACGCGCAGATCTGCAACTGATATGTTCGCCGTTGCTGATGGGCGACGTCGATCGCGCGCCATTGCCAGGGCACGGCATTACCCTCAACGCGCAGTATCTGCGCCCCAAGTCGCGCGGCATGGTCCGGCTGCGCAGCCCCAACGATCATGATCCGATCATGTTCCACGCCAATTATTTGTCCGAGCAACAAGACGTCGATACGCTTGTCAGCGGGGTCAAGCTTGCCCGCAAATTATTGCGGGCGCCGTCGCTGGCCGCTATCGTATCGGCGGAGCTTAAGCCCGGGCCGCAAGATAATATCTCGGATTCAGCCATTGAAGACCATGTGCGCACTTACGCCATGACTGTTTATCATCCGGTGGGAACCTGTCGCATGGGTTCGGACGACCGGTCGGTGGTAACGCCTGAACTGGCCGTCCGCGGACTGGAGAATTTTTATATCGGCGATTCTTCGGTGATGCCGAGTATTCCGAGCGGAAATACCAATGCGACTACCGTGGTGATTGGCGAGCGCTGCGCCGAGTTCATCATGAATTCCAGAGCGTGATTGCCACACACATCGAAAAATAGGAGTAGAACTTCATGAATGATGTTCTCGCGAGCTTTTCCCCAACCCTCTATCGCGGCCGCAAAGTCGTCGTGTCCGGAGGCTCGAGCGGACTGGGCCTCGCCGTTGCGCAAGGATTTGCCGGGCTGGGCGCAGATGTCATCGCAACCGGCAGTTCAGCGGCCAAGCTGGAACACGCCAGGAAATTGCCGGAGAATGCCGGTATTTCGTTTCAGCGTCTTGATGTCAGAGATACCGAGGCGGTGAAGGCATTTTTTTCCAGCCTTACGCAGCTCGATGTTTTGGTGAATGCCCAGGGTACCGCGCAACCGGTGGAAGAGTGGAACGAAAAAGCGTTTATGGACGTGATGGATGTGAATCTGAACAGCGTTCTGCGCCTGGCGATGGCCGCCAAGCCGTTGCTTGAAATCTCGCGCGGGTCGATATTGAATGTTGCGTCCATGCTAAGCTATTTGATGGATGTCATTGTTCCCGCCTATACAACAAGCAAAACTGGCCTGTTGGGATTGACGCGGGTGATGGCTCATAAATTTGGACCGGAAGGCATTCGTGTCAATGCCATCGCTCCCGGCTATCATCGCACCGAATTGACCAAGGCCATGTGGAGCGATCCTGTGGGGGCGGAAAAATTCGCCAACCACGCGGCGCTGAAACGCTGGGGCGAAGCCGAGGATATCGTCGGCGCCGTGTTGTTTCTGTCTTCACCGGCGGCGGCCTTTATTACCGGAACATGTCTGCCGGTCGATGGCGGCTATGTGTCGGGCAATGTTTGATGCGTGACCTATACTATTGGCCGCCGTTCGCCGGGGATGCGCCATGAAACCATCTAACGCTGTCTCGATCGATGATCTGCGAGAAATGGCACGGCGCCATCTGCCACAACTGGTGTTCGATTATATTGAAGGTGGCGCTGAAGACGAGCGCGGGCTAAAACGCAACCTGGATAGTTTTGCGAAATATCGTCTGCTCCCGCGTTATCTGGTCGACGTATCGCAACGCGATCAGTCCGCCACTCTGTTCGGACGATCCTATGGCGGTGCATTCGGCATCGCGCCCGTTGGCTTAAGCGGATTCGCGAGACCGGGTGCCGATCTGATGATGGCCAAGGCGGCGGCCACAGCGAATATTCCCTTCGTACTTTCCGGTGCAGGCTGTGCATCGATCGAAGACGTGGCCCGCGTGGCGCCGCACCACACCTGGTATCAGCTTTACGTCGCTCGCGAGCAGAGAATTTCCGACGATATCGTAAAGCGCGCGCACGACGCCGGCATCGATGTGCTGGTGCTGACCGTGGACACTCCCATTCGCGCCAAACGCGAGCGGGATATTCGCAATGGCTTTGTAATGCCGCCGCGTCTGACGATGCGGAGTCTTGTCGAGACGCTGTCTCATCCATCATGGTTACTGTCGATGGCCGTGGGCGGCATGCCGGTGTTCGGCACATGGGCGCCCTACTCGGGCAAGAATGCGGGTTCCAAAGAGACGGTGGCCATGTTCGCCTCGCAAATCCCTTTTACCCAGACATGGGAAAATGTGGATGCACTGCGGCGGATCTGGCCAGGCAAGCTGGTGATCAAGGGCATTCTGCATCCCGACGATGCATTGCGCGCCGCCGAATCCGGCGCCGATGGCATCGTAATTTCCAACCA
>JAJZHU010000075.1 GCA_021798375.1 Pseudomonadota bacterium
TACACCGAGTCTAGAACCCTCACGGCCCGCGCCGGAATCCCCTAAACACAAAAAAATCACCACGCCGACTCAATTATTTATCAACAGGCCCTAAGTAGTTTCCGAGGGCTGAAATTCGACGCTTGCAAGAGTATTTCAATCAAACTGATTGAATCATTTGCAAGCTCAGAAAGGCTCTCGCCGATGTCCTCCACCCTCCGCCGCTTTGCCAAAACAGCCCCCATCGCCTGCAGTTTGACGCTGTCCGCTTTGTTGGGGAGCGTGTTTATCGCCGCCCCGCTCGGCGTTGCACATGCCCAATCCATGGCCACTTCCCCCACCCCAATGCGGCACAGTCCTGCCGCCGCACGCCCAAGCAACCCGGAAACGGTTGAAATGCGCATCGCCAATCTTCATACCGATCTGCAAATCACCCCCGCCGAGGAAGCCGATTGGAAGGTCGTCGCGCAAACCATGCGCGACAATGCCGCCAATATGGAAAGCCTGCGTTCAGACAAATCCATGCAAGATCCGAGTTCCGTGACCGCGGTGCAGAATCTTGCCACGTATCAGAAATTTGCCGAGGCGCACGTCGATGGGCTGAAGCGGCTAATTCCGGCCTTCCAGACGCTTTATAATGAAATGCCGGCAGCGCAACAGAAGGTTGCCGACCGTGTGTTTCAAAGTTTTGACGCCCGGCGTGCGGGGATGAAGGCTCACCACTAGCAGTTGGTTGGGATCGCGCGGTTGACGCGATTCGCATACTTATCAAAGGAGGTCGCTTTGACCTGTGTTATCAATACCAAAAGACTTGCCGTCGGAATCGCGGTTGCTGTCGGTTTGACGTTTGGCGCCATGACCGGGATGGCGCACGCGGATGGACATTGGGGTCATCGAGGAGATCGGGGGCATCGGGGGCATTGGGGGCATGATCGCGGGGGTGACCAATGGACCGGGGGATATTATTCCGAACCACCTGTGGTGTATTCACCGCCGTACTATTACGAGCCGCCGATGGTTTATGGACCTGGTATCGGCATCTACACGCCAGGCCTAAGTGTCAACATTCATTAGAATGTGATTATTTAATAAATGGGCAGAAAACCTGTAACACGCCGGTTGCGCGCATAACCGGCGTGTTGCGGGATTTCTGCCTTTTTAACTTTCCTCAATCCGCGTCACGCCGGCCAGTAATTTGATCGCCTGCGCCAATTTTGGCGTCACATTATATCCGCCGGGCAACGCGATTTCGATCTCGCGTTCATTTTCCACCCTGGGCACCAACACCACGCGGCCGCGGCCTTTTTCACGTTCGAGCAAATTACGAATATGCGGCACGGCTTCGGTGGCCTCCAACCACACGCGCAAGCCCGCGCCCACTTGCGACGCGGCAATCTCCAGCGATGTGACATCCTGTGCCGTCACGCGCAAAGATTCGCCTTCCATGCGCAAATCGCATGTAACCATCACCGAGGCACCGGCCTCCAAAAATTCATGGGCGCGGCCAAGAACCTCGCTGAACATCGTCACTTCATACGATCCGCCCTGATCGGAAAGCCGCACCCAGGCCATTTTGCCGCCGGTGCGGGTGGGGCGCGTTTTAACATTGATCACGGAACCGGCCAATTTAACCCGCCCGCCACCGACCTCGGCGCGGGCCTGCATTTGGCTGCTGGGGATCACGCCCATGCGGCGCAGCAGCGGTCCATAGGCTTCAAGCGGGTGGGAGGTGAGATGGAATCCCACGGCTTCCGCCTCGAAACCCAAACGTTCCAGATCCGGCCATTCGGCAACATCGGCCAGCCGCAGTTCTTCGGGCTTGTTGCCGCCGCCAAACAGGCCGATCTGGCCGCTGTTGCTTTCCTCGGCGGATACTTGCGCACGACGGATGATGGTCTCGGCCGAAGCGAAAATGCGCGCGCGGCGCCGATCGATCGGATCGAATGCACCTGCGCGGGCCAGATTTTCGATCTGCATCTTGTTGATATTTTTCGGATCGATGCGGGCGGCAAATTCCGCCAGACTGGTGAACGGTTTGTCGCCACGGGCCGCCACCAGCGCCGTCATCGCCGCCTCGCCAACTTTCTTGACCGCCGCAAGCGCATAGCGGATCGATTGCTTGCCGGCAGGGTCCACTTCAATCGCGAAACGCGCCTTGGATCGGTTGATATCGGGCGGCAAAACATCGATCCCCAGGCGTCGTGCTTCCTGGCGCAGAGCGGCGAGCTTGTCGGTATTGCTCATCGCCAAATCCATGCAGGCGGCAATAAAGGCAACCGGATGATTGGCTTTCATCCAGGCCGTTTGATAGGCCACCAAAGCATAGGCGGCAGCGTGCGATTTGTTAAAGCCATAGTCGGCAAATTTCGCCATCATATCGAACACTTCGGTGGCGATGGCGGGCTCGATACCCTGCATTTGGGCGCCGGCCTCGAAAATCTGCCGTTGCGCATCCATCTCGGCGCGGTTTTTTTTACCCATTGCACGGCGCAACAGATCGGCGCCGCCCAGCGAATATCCAGCCATGCGCTGCGAAATCTGCATCACCTGTTCCTGATAGACCATGATGCCATGGGTCTCTTCCAGAATTTCGCGGATGCATTCATGCGGGCTTTGCCAGGCATCGCCATGTTTGCGCGCGCAGTAATCGGGAATATTGGCCATTGGGCCGGGACGATAAAGCGCCACCGCCGCAATCAGATCTTCAAATCGATCCGGCCGCATCATCCGCAAGACATCGCGCATGCCTTGGCTTTCAAACTGGAACACCCCGCCGGCATCGCCGTGCGCCAGCATGTCGTAAGTAATCTTGTCATCCAGCGGCAGCAACGTAAGATCGACCGAAACGCCAAGTTCGGCCAGCATCCGCACCGCGCGCTGCAAGATCGTGAGGGTGGTGAGGCCCAAAAAATCGAATTTCACCAATCCCGCCTGTTCGACATATTTCATCGAATATTGCGTGACCAGATCATCGGATTTCTGATCGCGGTACAGCGGCACCAATTCGATCAATGGGCGATCGCCAATTACCACCCCGGCCGCATGGGTGGAAGCGTGGCGATAGAGTCCCTCTAATTGCAAGCCAATTTCCAGCAATCGTTTGATCGCTTCGTCGGTATCACGCATTTCCTGCAGTTTTGGTTCGCCATCGATGGCTTGCTGCAAGGTCGTGGGTTTGGCCGGATTGTTGGGGATCAATTCGGCAACCTTGTTGGTCTGGCCGAACGGCAATCCCAACACGCGCCCCACGTCGCGCACGGCGGCGCGTGCCTGCAATTTACCAAAGGTGATAATCTGCGCCACGCGATCGGCGCCATATTCGCGCCGCACATAGGAAATCACTTCATCCCGGCGATCCTGACAGAAATCGATGTCGAAGTCGGGCATGGATATGCGCTCGGGATTTAAAAACCGCTCGAATAGCAAATTAAAACGCAGCGGGTCCAGATCGGTGATGGTAAGAGCATAAGCCACCAAGGATCCGGCACCCGATCCACGGCCTGGCCCCACGGGAATGTCGTGCGCTTTGGCCCATTGAATAAAATCAGCCACGATCAGAAAATATCCCGGAAATCCCATGCGGGCGATCACGTCAAGCTCGAATTTCAAGCGTTCCTGATAGCGCGCGCATGTTTCTTCATCCGCATTCATCGCGGCAAGGCGTTTTTCCAAGCCCTCGTGAGCCATGGCGCGCACGGTTTGGTCTTCCGTGGCGCCCTCGCGCACTTTGGGACAAATCGGCAGCAAGGGTTTGCGCGTGGTCGCCATCACCGCACAGCGTTGGGCAATGGCCATGGTATTGTCACAGGCTTCGGGAAGATCGGCGAACAGGGCGCGCATCATATCCGCTGGTTTGAACCAATGCTCCCGCGTCACCCGGCGTCGCTCGGCTTCGGAAAGCGTCCGCCCTTCGGCGATGCACAGCAACGCATCGTGCGCTTCATACATCGAAGGCTTGGCAAAGAAACATTCGTTGGTGGCAACCAGCGGAGCGCGATATTGATCCGCCAGCGTGATCAATCCGGGTTCGACCGATTTTTCGGCGTGGAGCCCATGACGATGCAATTCCACCATGGCGCGATCGGGGAACGCCTCGCACACCCGTGCCAACCAGGCTTCGGCTTCGGCCCGGCGTCCTTCGGCCAGCAGCCGAAACAATGGCCCGCGCGTGCCGCCCGACAGCAAAATCAGCCCTTCGGCATTTTCAAATAGGCGCTGCTCGCTGATTTGCGGCAACAACCCTGCCTCGGCATCAAGAAAACTGTGCGACGACAGCCGCTGTAGATTGGCGAGCCCCGCGGCATTTTGTGCCAGCAGTACAATCGGATCCGGCGCCAAATTCAGCCCATCGGTGCGGGTAATTGAAACCTGACACCCCATGATCGGCTGCACGCCCTTGGCGCTGCACGCCTGGCTGAATTCCAACCCGCCGAACATATTATTGCTATCGCTAATCGCCACCGCCGGCATTCCGGCGTCATAGGCCAATGCCGCGATCTTGTCCGCTTTGATGGCGCCCTCGCTCAGGGAATAGGCGGAATGAACGCGGAGGTGAATGAAATTGCTATGGGGCATGGCGCCAGGTTAGCAAAGGAACGGGGCGATAAGAACATCAATTCTTAAATTGGAGGAGGGATGGGATGTTTTTTTTCATCCCATCCCAAGGGAGGGCTATTTCAGGCCGGATTTATAATCTTCCAAAAACCGCCTGAAATTGCGGGGCGGACGTCCGGCGATGGTTTCGTAATCGGACGTAACAAGGTCGTATTCCCCGGCTTCCAGCGCCTTTAAAGTAAACACCGAACTCCGCGCCGCAAATTCCGGCAGACCCATCGTATGCATCATATAATCCGCCCAATCCTCCACGGGCATGTTGCGATAGACGATGTTCTTCTCGAACACTTCCGACAAAAGGGCCGCGATTTGCGCACCTGTCACGGATTCGGCCATGGTTTCAGTATAAATACGGTTTTTATGTCCATCACCGACCAACACTTTGGCGGCCGAAAATGCCAAATCGTCGCGGGCAATATGCGCGGCGGCGCGTTCCCCGCCCGGCCGGGTGAATATTCCGGTGGAGAGCGTTTGCTCCAGATCGTCGAGCACGGCGTCGGCGTAAACGGAATGGCGGAGAATGGTATAATTCATCCCGGAATTGATGATTTTCTGTTCCGTCGGGTAATGCACCAGCCGGCTATGTTCGGTGATCGCATCAGGACTTGCGTTGATGAAACTGGTGTAGATCACATGCCGCACGCCGGCCGCCTGGGCCGCCGTCAATGCGTTCGAGTGCATTTGAAATCGTTGGGTGTTGGGGCCGACCGTGGAGACCATCAGAATCTTCTCGATTCCTGCCATCGCCGCCCCCAGCGTTTCCGGGGCGTTGAAATCCGCGTATCGGACCTCGATCCCCTTCGCCGTCAGATTCTGTGCAGCCTCAGACGAAGGATTCCGTGTGGTAACCACGAATCGTTCGCGGGGACCAAGCAACTGCCTTACATTTTCGATGGCGGCCTGTGCGAAATGGCCGTTGGCGCCTGTCACTAACAACATTTTTCATTCTCCCGTGGACGTTTGATTTCTTGGTGTCTGATTTCTTGGTGTCACTGCCATGCCAATGCTATCGAAGCATCGGTTGGGCGAGAAGAAACTGGAGCCTTATCGTCCCATAAGTAAATCATTATATCAATTTGATGGCGGGATTCTACGCCATCGTGAACGGCCCACACCACCCCGGCAAATAATTGGCGTCCTCACTTTTCGCCAATCCTATGGCCGCGGCAAGCGCTTCTTCCGGTGTTGCCTCGATCGTCCTGGGTTTGATCCGCCGCCGCAAAAAATCCGCCCATAAGAACTCATTGAACAATGTCGTTTCCTTGGCAAATCCGCCCGCGCGACGCAATTCGCCGGCCAGACTCCGGTATGGGTCATCCACCAATCCGCCGACGTGTTTCGGCAGATCGGTATGATTGCGGCGAACCCCATCGGCATCGTAAAGATGCATCCAGTTACGATTATCCATGTAAACCCAAAATGAATTGCGTTCGAGCCTGGATAGATCGGCCACAACGGTAATCGCCACTTCGGCCACTTTTTCGTCGAACAGCGCCCGCGCCAGATGATGATGATCGAGCACGTAATATTTCCCGCGCGGTCCCATCACCACCGGGATCAGATGCGAACCCAAAAATTCGGCTTTTTTCTTCTTGTCGTGTTCGCGCCAGCGTTCGCGCTTTTCCGCCACTTCGCGCATTCCCACCGTGATCTGCGTGGGGCATAATTCTTTAATCGGAATCGAATGAATGCGAGGCTCGCGGGGAAAGCTCATGACACCGACCTTTGACAAAATGGTTATTTCACACGCAACCGTTCCGGCACTGTAATTCCCAATCGTTCCGGAACATCCCACTCTTCATCCATACTGCGGATTTTAACAAACCCTGCCTTTAAATAGGTCGGCAACGCCCTCGGGTGATCCGCCGTGCAGGTGTTAACTGTCACTGTTCGCGTCTGATGCGACCATGCTTCCAGCAGCGTGGCCTGCAAGAACGGCAAACCCAGACCGCGCCCGATCATATCCGGCATCAGGCCGAAATAAGACAGATTGACCATTTCAAAGGGCCGGTAATCAAGTTCGGCGATACCGATTGGTCGCTCGTGCAAAGTCAGCACATGCACATTGATCAGTGGATTATTCAGCAACATCGCCAATCGTTCGTCGGATTCAGCGCGGCGCATCCACCAAAGATATTCGCTGCCAATTTGATTATAGAGATGCCGATAAAACGCCACCGAACACGGCTGCACGCGCACCATCCGCGCCCCCAAAGGCATCGCCGTCAATGGCCGCGCCGAGGGCCGTGACATCGCCAAAAATGTCACGGTTACAAAAGCCCGTGTTGTCGCCCCTTCGCTCAACAATCAACCTCTGTCGGTCTGGCCGGAGCCAAACCGACAAAAGCCTTTTGGTTCTTTTTAACAAAAAAGAACACTTGCTTGCCCTTAATTATCGTCGAGAAAACTACGCAACTTACGGCTTCGGCTAGGATGCTTCAACTTGCGCAAGGCCTTGGCTTCAATTTGACGAATACGCTCGCGCGTCACGTTGAACTGCTGTCCCACTTCCTCAAGCGTGTGATCGGTGTTCATGCCGATGCCGAAACGCATCCGCAACACACGTTCTTCACGCGGCGTAAGCGAAGAAAGCACCCGCGTGGTGGCTTCGCGCAGATTGGCCTGAATGGCGGCATCCAGTGGAATCACCGCATTCTTGTCTTCGATGAAATCGCCCAGATGCGAATCTTCCTCGTCGCCGATCGGCGTTTCAAGGCTGATCGGCTCTTTGGCGATCTTCAGCACCTTGCGCACTTTTTCCAAAGGCATGCCAAGTTTTTCGGCCAATTCCTCGGGCGCCGGTTCACGGCCAATTTCGTGCAACATCTGGCGCGACGTGCGCACCAATTTGTTGATGGTTTCGATCATATGCACCGGAATACGAATGGTGCGCGCCTGATCGGCAATCGAACGTGTGATCGCCTGGCGGATCCACCAGGTCGCATAGGTGCTGAATTTATAGCCACGGCGATATTCGAATTTATCCACCGCTTTCATCAAGCCGATGTTGCCTTCCTGGATCAAATCCAGGAACTGCAAACCGCGGTTGGTGTATTTCTTGGCAATCGAAATCACCAACCGCAGATTGGCTTCGATCATTTCCTTTTTGGCGCGCGTGCTTTCACGCTCGCCGCGCGAAACGGTCGAAAACACGCGGCGGAATTCGCCGATCGGCAATCCGGCGTCGTTGGCGATCAGCCCGATTTTCCCGCGCAAATCCACCACCTGAACTTCGTGCTTCAGCGCGAAATTCTTCCAACCCTTGCCCGGCAGAGTGGAAATTCGCTCCAGCCACTGCGGGTCCAGTTCCACGCCGCGATATTCCTTAAGGAAATCCTCGCGCGACACCTTGCAGCTTTCGGCCAGCCGCATCATCTGGCCTTCATATTGCGTCAGCCGCAGATTCAGTTCCTTCAGTTGCACCACCAATTCTTCGATGCGGTTGTTGTGCAGTTGAACCTGCTCAACCTTGCTCACCAATTCCTGGCGCTGTTTTTCGTAAGATTTTTCCGAACGTACGGTGTTTTCTTCGCCGGTCGAGAAATTATCGATGCGCTTCTGCTGCACCTTCGATAGTTTCTTATACAGCGCCTCGATTTCCTCGAACGTCGCCAAAACCTCGGGTTTCAGCTTTTCTTCCAGCGCCGACAGCGACATAGCACTGGCTTCGCTGTCTTCGGCATCTTCGTCATCGGGCGGCGGCGGGGGAGGTGGGGGCGGCGCCACGCCCTCGGCTTCGGCTTCCAATTCCGCCTCGACGCCTTCCAGCATCGCATCCTTGGGGCCGCCCTGGGTCGCTTCCAGATCGACGATGTCGCGCAACAACATGCGCCCGGCCTTCAATGCATCGTGCCAGGCGATGATGGCGCGGAAGGTGCGCGGGCTTTCGCACAGCCCGCCGATCATCATGTCGCGCCCGGCTTCGATGCGCTTGGCGATGGCAATTTCGCCCTCGCGCGAAAGCAACTCGACGCTGCCCATTTCGCGCAAATACATGCGCACCGGATCATCGGTGCGGCCCAGGCTTTCCTCATCGACGTTGCCGGTCTGTTCTTCTTCGGCTTCTTCGGCGGCGGGCTTGGCCACGGCCTCGCCGTCTTCGGTTTCTTCGCCTTCCACCACCTGGATGCCCATTTCATTGAGCATCGCCATCACGTCCTCGATCTGCTCCGAGCTCGATTGCTCGGCCGGCAGAACGGCGTTCAGTTCGTCGAAGGTGATATAGCCGCGTTCCTTGCCCTTGGCGATCAGCCGCTTGACGGCGGCCGATTGGGTGTCGATCAGGGTTGTGTCGCCATCCGGTTCGGCGGCGCTGGTTTCGGTGGTTGCGGCTGGTTTGGTCGCCATTGCGTGTGGATCTCCACGAAAGCTTTAAATCTCAGTCATCAATACTGGTATCGTTGTCGGGGTCGGCATCAAGCGCCAACTGGGCCCGTCGATAGCCGATCAGCAGCGCTTGCGTGTCGGTATCCAAATTTCTCGCTTTGAGTTTGGCAATTTCGGCGGCCAATTGTGCGCGACCATGCAGCAACCCATAATAATACCACCATCCTTTTTCCGCATCGGCTGGCATCGCCTCATCACGCGCGCAAGCCGGAAGCTCAAGCGGATCCGCTTTGAACACCCGCGCCAATGAGTCAGACATACCGGAAGCGTGCAGTTGGGTTATCAGAGCCGCAGTGTCAAGTCTGTCGTGGGCTTCCAGTGCGTTAAATATTGATTTTCGCAGGCGATCCAGCCATTCCGGCAACAAGATGCTGTGCATCGATTCGTCCACA
>JAJZHU010000076.1 GCA_021798375.1 Pseudomonadota bacterium
TTGCGTACGGATTGGGCAAAGACGAAAGCTATTTTCGTGAATTTGCCCAAGCTTTGGCGCAAAAGCGTGACCGTTTGCGCGACGGGCTCAATCGCATCGGCTTGCCATGCGCCAACGCCGAGGGCAGTTATTTTCTGATCGCCGATATCAGCGGCATCGGGTTTGCGGGCGACGATGTGGCGTTTTGCCGCGCGATTACCGAACAGGCCGGGGTGGCGGCGATTCCCTTGTCGGCGTTTTACGATCAGCCGGACGCGCCCACCCATCTGGTGCGGTTTGCTTTCTGCAAGCAGGATCACGTGTTGGACGAGGCCTTGGCGCGTTTGGCGCGCTGGCTGCGGGCGCTTTGATAAAAATGCGCAAAATTCGGTTGACGCACGTGCCGAGGCAGCCTAAATCCCGCCTCCTCTGTGGCGGACGTAGCTCAGTTGGTAGAGCGCCAGGTTGTGGTCTTGGATGTCGTGGGTTCGAAACCCATCGTTCGCCCCAGAGCTTTCTTTGTGAAGCGGCTTCCTTGATCCCAAGGGGGCGATCTTTTCCATGAAAATTAAAGCCTTGATCCTTGCCGGCGGGCAGGCGCGCCGTTTTGGCGGGGGCGACAAGGGTTTGGCGCTGCTCGATGGGCGGACATTGATCGATCATGTGCTGGATGCGTTGGCGGGATGTGAGGTCGCGCTTAGTGCCAATGGCGATCCTGGTCGCTTTGATGCGTTTGGTCTGCCGGTGCTGGAGGATGGCGAATTTACCGGCATGGGGCCGCTCGCGGGGCTGGCGGCGGGCTTGCAATGGGCGCGAGACGCCGATGTGTTGATCAGCGTGCCGTGCGATACGCCGATTCTGCCGCCTGATTTGATCCCGCGTCTGCTGCCGGGGCCGGCTTACGCGCGATCCGATGGGCGTGATCATTATTTGGTGGCCAGTTGGCGGCCCGATTGCCTGCCGCACTTGTTGGCGGTTTTGCGCGCTGGCGATTCATTGAAGGTGGAAGGCCTGACCCGCGCGGTGGCGGCGACGCCGATTGAATTTACTGGCGGCAACAGGTTGTTTGCCAATATCAACCGCCGCGAAGACCTGGATTCGGGGGGCTGATTTTGGATGTGGTAATATGTTACCGCATACAATAAACCCTTGACGGGGGGGCCATATCCCCGCATAAGCCGCCTCCTGTTCGTTAGGATGAGACAGATGAAGACTACCCTCTCGCTGAAGCCCGCAGAGGTGAACAAGGGCTGGGTGCTGATCGATGCCGAAGGGCTCGTTCTTGGCCGCCTTGCCGTGATCATCGCCAACCGCCTGCGCGGCAAACACAAGCCCCAATTCACCCCGCATGTCGATTGCGGTGACAATGTTGTTGTGGTGAACGCCGACAAGGTCGTGCTGACCGGCAAAAAGGCCGAGCAATCGATCCTTTATTACCACACCGGCTATGCCGGCGGCATCAAGGGCCGTTCGCAAGGCCAGATCCTGGCCGGCCGTTTTCCTGGCCGTGTGGTGGAAAAGGCTGTCGAGCGCATGATCACGCGCGGGCCGCTGCAGCGCGCCCAGATGAAGCATCTGTATATCTATGCAGGAAGCGAACATCCGCACGCGGGCCAGTCGCCCACCGTGCTTGATGTCGGTGCGCTCAACCGCAAGAACAAGAGGGTTTGATTATGTCTGGAACCCAAGTACGTAGCCTTGCGGATCTCAAGGAAGTTGCCGCCGCGGTTGTGGCCGAAGTGGCCGCACCCAAGCGCGAAGCCAAGCGCGATGCCCAGGGCCGCTCTTATGCCACGGGCCGCCGCAAGAACGCCGTGGCGCGCGTGTGGATCAAACCGGGCAAGGGCGAGATCATCGTCAACGGCCGCAAGGTGACCGAATATTTCGCTCGCCCCGTGCTGCGCATGTTGCTTACACAGCCGTTCCTGGTGGCCGATCGCTATAACCAGTTCGACGTGTTCTGCACGGTCAAGGGCGGCGGCCTTTCGGGCCAGGCCGGCGCTGTGCGTCATGGCATCTCGCGCGCGCTCACCTATTTCGAGCCGGATCTGCGCGGCATTCTCAAAGTTGCGGGCTTTCTTACCCGCGATAGCCGTGTGGTGGAACGTAAGAAATACGGTAAGGCCAAGGCTCGCCGTTCCTTCCAGTTCAGCAAGCGCTGAGTTTGCCGGATTTGGGGGAGGTTTTCCCCCGATGCCCGGATACGCAAAAAGGTCAGGGGGTTTCCTCTGGCCTTTTTTGTTGCCCGTTTTATGGTGCGGGCAAGGGGTAGTGAATATGGCGAAAATATTTATCGACGGCGAAGCAGGTACCACGGGTTTGGGCATCCGCGAGCGGCTGTTGGGTGTGGCGGGCGTTGAATTATGCTCGATCGACCCGGCCTTGCGCAAAGATCCCGCGGCACGCCGCGATTTAATGGCCTCGGTCGATCTGGTGGTGCTGTGCCTGCCCGACGATGCCGCGCGTGAGAGCGTGGCTTTGGCGGCGAGTTTGGGCGCGCGCGCGCCGAAAATTTTGGACGCCAGCACCGCGCACCGGGTGGCGCCCGATTGGGTCTATGGCTTTGCCGAACTCGCACCAGGTCAGGCGGCGCGGATCGCGGCCGCCCGGCGCGTGTCCAATCCAGGTTGCTATGCCACCGGCGCGATTGCGCTGTTGCGGCCGTTGCGGGATGCCGGGCTGATCGCGGCCGACGCGCCGATTTCGATCAATGCGATCAGTGGCTATTCCGGCGGCGGCAAATCGATGATCGAGGCGCACGAGCGCGTGGGCGGCCCGGCGTTCGAGTTGTATGCCCTTGGATTGGAACACAAGCATCTGCCCGAGACGATGCTTTATGGCGATCTGGCGCGGCGTCCCTTGTTCGTGCCTTCGGTAGGGCATTTTGCCCAAGGCATGTTGGTGTCGATCCCGCTGTTTCTCGATCGAATGGGGATTGGTGCGGCGGCGCTTCACGATGCTCTGGCCGCGCATTACCGGGGGGCGGAACTGGTGCGCGTGCTGCCGGCGGAGGCCGACGGAAAATTGGTGGCGGAAACATTGGCGGGGTCGGATATGTTGGAACTGCGGGTGTTTGGCAGCGAGCAACACGGCCATGCCGTGTTGGTGGCGCGGTTGGATAATCTGGGCAAGGGCGCTTCCGGGGCGGCGGTGCAAAACATTGGTTTGATGTTGGGAGTGGGTTCATGAGCGGTCCTTTATATGAGTTTGAGGGCAAACGTCCGGTGGTTGCCGCCGACGCCTTTGTGGCGCCCAATGCGGCGGTGATCGGCGATGTGGTGATCGGATCGCAAAGCAGTGTCTGGTTCGGCTGCACCTTGCGCGGCGACATGAATTATATTCGTGTCGGCGCGCGCACCAATATCCAGGATAATACGGTGCTGCACATCAATGCGTTCAGCTATCCGTGCATTGTGGGCGATGATGTCACCATTGGTCACGCGGCGATCATTCATGCCTGCACCATCGAAAATAATGCCTTTGTCGGCATGGGCGCCACGGTGATGGATGGCGCGGTAATCGAGGAAGGCGGGATGTTGGCGGCTTGTGCGTTGCTGTCGCCGGGGAAACGCATTGGCCGCAATGAATTATGGTCCGGGGTTCCGGCAAAGTTTGTGCGTGTGCTGGATGAACGTGATCGCGCCAATTATGCCGGGCTGGCTGAACATTATGTTGAAGGCACACAGCGTTTTCTGCGTGGGTTCAAGCCCGTAGAATAAAAGTTTTTCGCTTTTCTGTTTTCCCTGTGAGAAATTCCATGACACGTTCCCTCTTGTTGGCGGCTTTGATCTTTGGAGGCACGATGACGATCGCGCAGGCGGCTCCGGTGGTTAAATGCGGCGGGGAATTGGCGACGGAATCGCGCATCAATTGTCTGCTCAGGCAGATGAGCCTGGATGAGAAGGCAAGTTTGCTGTCGGGCACGGGTTTTTCCACGATGGCGATTGCGCGGCTTGGAATTCCGGCGATGAATTTTTCGGATGGGCCGCATGGGGTGCGCACCAATGGCAATCTGCGGACAACGGCCTTCCCTGGGGGGATCTCGATTGCCGCCACCTTTAATCCCGATTTGATCTTGCAGGCCGGCGCGGTACTGGGCGAGGAAGCGCGCGGCGCCGACAAGCATGTGCTGCTGGGGCCGGCCATCAATATTCAGCGTTTCCCGCTGGGGGGGCGCAATTTTGAATATTACACCGAAGATCCTTATTTGGACGGTGTAATTGGCGCGGCATGGGTCAAGGGTGTGCAATCCGAGGGCGTCGGTGCTTCGGTGAAGCATTTCGTGGCCAATAACCAGGAATTGAATCGAATTTTTTCCAATTCGGTGATCGACGAACGAACCCTGCACGAGATCTATCTGGCGGGGTTTGAAAAGATCGTGCGGGATGCAAAACCTTGGACGATCATGGCATCGTATAATCGTGTCAACGGCGAATACGCCACGGCAAATTCCTATTTGCTGCGCGATGTGTTGAAGGGCGATTGGGGATTCGATGGGGTGGTGATGTCGGATTGGGGGGCGGTGCATTCCACCGTTGGCACTCTTAATGCCGGCACGGATCTTGAAATGCCGACGGCGAAATATCTGGCACCATTTGTTAAAGATGCCGTTGATAACAAACAGATCGAAGAAAGCACGCTGAATGACGCGGTACGGCGCATCCTCAGGCTTGGGATTCGTACCGGGGCAATGGATGGACGTCATCCGGTGGGCGCCATCGGCACGCCGGCGCATCTGGCATTGGCGCAGCGTGTGGCCGAGCAAAGCATGGTGCTGCTGAAGAATGATCATAATTTATTGCCGCTGTCCGGAAATATTCCCAAAATCGTCCTGATCGGCCCCAATATCAGCCCGATGACGATCCAAGGCTCGGGCAGTTCGCAGGTGGCGCCCACGCGGGTGATCGGGTTGATCGATGCGATCAAGGCGCAGTTGGGGCCGAAATCGCAGGTGAATTATGTGCCAGGTGTGGTCAATGACGATCGCATTGCCCCGGCCGACAACGATTGGTTCAGCCAGGACAAAGACCGCAAACTGCCCGGTCTGAAATTGGAATATCGCGATCAAGGCGGCAAGGTGATGGGCTCGGAAATTCTTTCGCATCCATTCGACGGCGCGTTGTTTCCCAATGTCGCCCCCGATCGTTACAAGAACGATCAGCGCGTGTGGAGCGGGTATTTCTGGGCCGATCGCGCGGGGGAATATAAATTCAGCGTTACCGGCCCTGGCGATGCCGTATTGTCGATTGTCGGCGCCGAGGTGGTTTCCAATAAAAAAAATCCGGTTGCTTACGAACTGTTTGGCGTCAAGGTGCCGGAACATGTGGGCAGCGTGATACTGAAGCCTGGGCCGCATCGTTTCGAGTTGCATGAAAGGCCCGGTGCGCCGATCGATCTTCCGCCGTATCTGGTGGTGGGGGTGCAACGGCCGGTGGGTTCGATCGCCGAGGCCGTGGCCGCGGCCCGCGCGGCGGATGTCGCGGTGGTGGTGGTCGGCAGTTCGCCGATGGCCGACACAGAAGGCATGGACCGCAGCGATATGGAATTGTACGGTCAGCAAAATGCGCTGGTGGCCGCGGTGCTGGCCGCCAATCCGCGCACGGTGGTGGTGTTGAATACCGGCGGGCCGGTGACGTTGCCGTGGGTGGATAAATGTCATGCGCTGATCGAGGCGTTTTATCCCGGTCAGGAGGGTGCCACGGCGTTGGCGCGGGTGTTGTTCGGGGCGGTCAATCCATCGGGCCGTCTGCCTGAAACCTTTCCGTTGCGTTTGGCCGACAATCCGGCTTTCACCTATTATCCCAATGATCGCGACGCATTTTACGGCGAGGGTGTGTTTGTGGGTTATCGTTGGTACGACAAGCGGCAGATGGATGTGCTGTTTCCGTTCGGCTATGGCTTGTCGTACACCAAATTTGGTTACGACGCATTGAAACTTCCCGCCCAGGGCCGGGTCGATACGCCTATTTCCGTCAGCGTCAATGTGACCAACAAAGGCGGGCGCGAGGGGGCGGAAGTGGTTCAGCTTTATATCGCCCCCGAAGCAGCGCCGGTGCCGCGCCCGGTGCGCGAATTAAAGGGTATCGCACGGGTTGATCTGGCGCCCGGCGCTTCGCAAAATGTAAGCTTTTTGCTGACACCGCGCGATTTCAGTTATTGGGATGTGGTGACGCATAAGTTTGTGGCGGCGCCAGGGAAATATCGGATCGAGGTGGGGAGCGGTTCGCGGGATATTCGGGCGAGCGGGGTGGTGACTTTGGCGGCGGGGAATTAAATAATATTTGATACCAGACGGCGTAAAGTTTGACCCAGCTCTAGCCCCGCCGTCATTGCAAGCTCTTGCGCGGCAATCCATCTTTCTTTCTTTTGCGGCCAGGAAAAAAGCGAAGATGGATTGCTTCGCAAGGGCTCGCAATGACAACGTCACAAAGGTCAGTCTCTACGCGGTCTGGTATGAGAACGGATATAAGTTAAATCAATAAATTAACGACAGCCTTAGTGAGCCTAAAAACTCCAGACGGCACACGCTGCATCATCGATGACAAAGCCTGCGGGAATCATATGTTCCGTTACCGCAATCCCCCCAGCGCCGCCGACAGTCGGGTGGGCCTATCGCTGCCAAAACGTCAAGTCGTCGGTCGATCGCTATATCCCCTTTGCCCCTCGACCCCATTGGGGCCGTGGGCCCAGCGGGTCCAGGGCAGAGCCCGGGTCTTGCCTTACCCTTCCTCCCCGCGAAAACTATCAAGCGGCACCACTTTCCCGTCGCGTTCCAGGTGCCAGAACGTCCAGCCGTTGCAGCTTGGGGCGTTTTGGGCTTGGGCGCCGATTTTGTGGATGGAGCCGCGTTGATTGTTCCACAGCAGGGTGCCGTCGGCGGCAACATTGGCGAAGATGCGGCGCTGACGGTCGAACAATTGGATGCCGGGGGCGATCAGGCCGCGCTCGACCAGGCTGCCGAAGGCCACGCGGGGTTGTTCGCGTTTGCTGGGAGTGGGTGCCATATCGGCAAAAGGCGCGGGTTGTTCGGCGCGGATGCGGCCGATGGCGGCTTCGGCGTAGGTGGGGTGACGTTCGAGGCCGATAAAGTGCCGGTGCAGCCGCTTGGCGACGACGGCGGTGGTGCCGGTGCCAAGAAACGGATCGAGGATCACGTCGCCCGGCGCGGTGGAAGCCAGCATCACGCGATGCAACAGCGATTCAGGTTTTTGCGTGGGGTGGAGCTTAAGGCCGGCCTGGTTGCGCAACCGTTCCGGGCCGGTGCAGAGCGGCAGCAACCAATCGCTGCGCATTTGCATGTCGTCGTTGAGCGCCTTCATCGCCTGATAATTAAAGCGATAGCGGCTATCGGAGCCACGCGCCGCCCAGATCATGGTTTCATGAGCGTTGGTAAAGCGGCGGCCGCGGAAATTGGGCATCGGATTGGATTTGCGCCAAACCACGTCGTTGAGGATCCAAAAACCCAGATCCTGCATGATCGAGCCGATGCGGAAGATGTTATGATAGGAGCCGATCACCCAAATGGTGGCGTCTTTGCGGAGCAGGCGGCGGGCCTCGGCGAGCCACTCGCGGGTGAAATGGTCATAGGCCTGGAAATCGGTAAATTTATCCCAATCGTCATCGACGCCATCGACCAGGCTATCGTCCGGGCGGCGCAGTTCGCCGCGCAACTGCAAATTATACGGCGGGTCGGCGAAGATGCAATGCACCGAGGCCGGCGGCAACATGCGCATCAACGGCACGCAATCGCCCAACAGCACCTGATCTAATGGCAGTTCGCGAACGATTTCCACGGCGCCCCGGTATCCCAACTATGTCTGGACGCCCAAACTGACGACCGAGTCGTGGTCGCGTCAACCGTCGTTTTGAGGCTTTTTCCTGAAATCGACTCGGGGCGCCGCGGCAAACGGAAAAAGCGGGCGAAACCCCATACGATGATGCGGCGTGGGGCCCAATCGGGCGAGCGCGGCGAGATGGAGTTTGGTGGGATAACCCGCATTGGCCGCCCAGCCATAGCCGGGCCAACGGCGATCGAGTCGCACCATGCCCCGATCGCGCACCACCTTGGCGATGATCGAAGCGGCGGCGATCGACAACGAGATGGCATCGCCACCAACCACGCAGCGGGTGGGACACGCCAGTTGCGGCGCCTTGTTGCCGTCGATCAACGCCCAGGCGGGAGGCCGCGCAAGCCGTTCCACCGCGCGGCGCATGGCGAGCAGCGAGGCGCCAAGGATGTTCAGGCGTTCGATTTCAGCCACCGAAGCCGCCGCCACGGCAATGATGGCATCGGATTCCATCAAACGCGCGAACAACAGATCGCGTGATGTTCCGGATAATTTCTTGGAATCGTCGATACGCCCGGCAAGGTCGGGCGCGGGCGGGGTGGGGAAAATCACCGCCGCCGCCACCACCGGACCGCACAACGGCCCGCGCCCGACTTCATCGACGCCGGCCACCAGGCCAGAAAGGGAGTTTTCGATCAGTAAATCTGGCATGGTCAGTCTATCAAAGAGGAAAGAAGAATTTTCGCGCTCAAACCGCGGGCCCGCGTCAGCATAGGGCAACAAATTTTCAGAGTTACCTCGGGATGAGCTTCTGTATCGTAAAACGAAATTGGCACAAATACGCCCTGGAAGGCTATCATAACCCATGCAATCTCCTCCCCCCGGCGCCATGGTCTCGCCCTCCACCGCCCGCAACCGCGATCCCATTCTCGCGGTGTTGAAAACCCACCTGCCGCCGCAAGGCCTTGTGCTAGAAATCGCCGCCGGGGCCGGGGAACATGCGGTCTATAACGCCGCCGCCCTGCCCGGCCTGCAATGGCAACCGACCGACCCCGCCCCCAATGCCCTGACCAGCATCGCGGCCTGGCGCGACCATGCCGCCTTGCCGAATTTGCTGCCGCCCATGCTGCTTGACGCATGTGAGCCCGATCATTGGCCGGTGCAGCGGGCCGATGCCATTGTTAACATCAACATGATCCATATTTCTCCCTGGGCGGCAACCCAGGGTTTGATGACCGGCGCTGGTCGCTTGTTACCAAGTGGCGGCATCCTTTTCGTCTACGGCCCCTACATCGAGGCTGATCTCCAGACCGCTCCATCCAACCTGTCTTTCGACCTGAGCCTCAAAGCCCGCAATCCTGCCTGGGGCCTTCGCCATCTCGAAGCAGTGACGGCGCTCGCCGCCCGACGTGGCCTGGAACTATGGCGGCGCATCGCCATGCCGGCCAATAATCTTGCGCTGATATTCGGAAAACTTTGAGCCAATCATGGCGGGAGCAATTTAAAATTACGCCCCCACGATCCGCGGGATCCGTCGCGCTTTGGGACTTGATGCCCCCCGCTCGTGATCGCGGTGCTGA
>JAJZHU010000077.1 GCA_021798375.1 Pseudomonadota bacterium
ATCGATGCCCAGATATTTCGCCAAGGTGATCTGATCCTGGAAGGGGGCGGCGCAGGCTCCCGCCAGCACTTCGATCTGACCAAGGGTGAGGTTGGCCTCGTTCATCGAAGGCGCCAGCAAGCCCGAGACCAGTTGTTGCGCGCGATACAACAGGGCGCCGACGCGGGAACGCTGCAGCGATCTTGCCGCCTGGAACAATTGAGCGGGCTCGGAGAGCGAATTTATTGGCTGAATCGACAAATTCAAAAAAACACCTTCTGGATCAACCACAACAACGGTAGCAGAAGCAAAGCCGCCCAGGCAAAATAGCCGAAAAATCCCGGCATGCGCACGCCGCGATGGGCCGCGATGGATTGGATCATCATGTTGGGCGCATTGCCGATGTAGGTCAGCGCCCCGAACAGGACCGAGCCTGCCGCAATGGCGGCCAGGTTGTGGCTGCCTGCGCCCGACAGCCACAGTGGATCGCCGCCCGCGGCATTGAACAGCAATTGGTACGTTGGGGCATTGTCCAAAAACGCGGAGAGCCAGCCGGCGACCCAAAAATAGGTTGCGGGACCGTTCGCCAGTTTCAACAACGGGGCGAGCGGGCCTGCCGTGCCTTGTTGCAACATCCGGATCACCGGTTGCATGGTGATGAACAGGCCGGCGAATAAGGTTGCCACCTCGATCAGTGGGGCAGGACCCCACATGTTGCTTTGCCGCACGGCTTTTGGCGTGCCGAGCAGCGACACCAGCATCACCAACCCGCACAGGCCGGCGCCATAGAGGTGTGGCAACCCGACACTGGCCACCGCCACCGCCATCAACAGCAAATTGGGCAATCCGTGCAGATGGAGTCGCAATCGGGGGGCGGGGGGATCGCGGGCGGCGAGGTGGCGATCGATCAAATAAAACAGGGCGAGCAGCAGCCCGGCAAAGGGTAGAATAATCGGGCCCAAATGGCGCAAGGGCCAGAAAAACGGTACCCCGGCGAGCAACCCCAGGAACAGCGGCGGCCCCAGGGGCGACAGTGCTCCACCGGCATTGGCGACCAGGACGATGAAGAACAGCACCAGGTGGAATTTGTGTTGCCGATGTGCGTTGGCCTGTAACAAGGGATGGATCAGGATCAACGAGGCCCCGCTGGTGCCGATCAGGCCGGCCAGCAGGCAACCCGACCCCAGCAGCAGCACATTGCCCAACGGGCGCCCAAACGGCCCGCCGCGCAGCAAAACACCGCCGCCAGTGACGTAAAGCGCGGCAATCAGGCTGATGAAGGGCAAATAATCATCGAGCACGGCGGCTCGGAGCAGACTTCCCGTGGCGGCGGCACCTTGCGACAAGGCCCACGGCAATAGCAGGGCGAGCGACCAAATGGCCACCACGGCGGCGGTCCCGCGGTGCCAAAGGCGCGGGACCAGCGCCGGCAGCAGCGCCACCGACAAAATCATCCCAGCGAAGGGTAAACCCCAGACCGGCGACATGAAAGCCCCCCAAAAACGCGAAATGCCTGTCTTTGTAGAACAAAGACAGGCATTTAAGCGACCTTCACGATGAAGCGCAGGGTTAACCCTGACGCGCCTTCATGCGGGGATTTTTCTTATTGATCACGTAAACGCGGCCACGACGGCGCACCACGCGGCAATCTTTATCGCGGATTTTAGCCGCTTTCAGGCTGTTACGAACCTTCATGACACTCACATTCCGTAGGCAAAGGGCAACTGGATCAGAGGTCGGGCTGATACGGACCCTGGGGGGCTGTGTCAAGGGGTGATCGCGCGAGAGGGTGCGTAATCTTGGGGCGATCGCGGTGGAACTCACACTCCGGTCTTGGCATTTTGGCGCGAAATGTGCGACCAAGCATTTAGAATCTGTGGTTTGAGGCACGCATGAGACTGGTAGCGATCACGCGCATTTTGAACGAGGCCGATTTGGTGGAAGCCTTTGTGCGCCATACGGCGGCGTTGGTGGATCATCATATATTTCTTGATAACGGCAGTACCGACGGCACGCTTGAGATATTGGAGAGCCTGAAGGGCGAGGGTGTCAGTGTGGAAATTCATCACAATGCCGAGGTGGAATTTGCCGAGGTTCACCAATTGAATCTGCTGTTTCGTCTGGCGGCCAGCACGCGCGGCACCGGCCCCGATCAACAGGGCGCTGATTGGGTGATTCCGCTCGATGCCGACGAATTTCTGGATGTGCGCCAGATCGCGGAAGGGTGGCGCGTGTTTCTTGCCAATGAAAAAGCCGAGGTGCTGGCGGCGCGGGTGCGCGCCTATGTGGCGTGCCGAGACGATCCCACCGATGAATTGCTGGTCACCGCCAGGATTACCCACGCCCGCGAAGCTGATGACAATACGAAAGTAATTCTGCGCGGCGCTCTTTATGCCCGGGGTGCGCAGTTGCAGGCCGGATTTCACTGCGTGGAAATAAACGGGGGGAAACTGCCGCCGCGTTTGGAGCCGCGCCTATTGCTCGCGCATTATGCCGTTCGCTCGCCCTGGCAATGGATCGCCAAATGCGTGGTGGGTTGGACGCGGGTGGTGGCGGGCGGATCTTCGGCCATCGGCCGAGGCTTGGGGGGACATTATCGCGGCCCGTTTGAAACTTTGCGCGACAATCCGGCTTGGATCCTCAGAAATCCGGTGCATATGGAACTGCCCCGCGCCAGTGAACTGGGGCTTACCCAGGATCAACTGCCCTATCTGGGCACGCCGCTGCGCTATACCAAGCCGGTGGATTACCATTCGCGCGCCATGGCCGCGATGATGCGGCAGATGGAAAATCTGGCGTTGCGGGTGGGCGAATTGAACGAGCCGCGCGCCCGTTTGAGGCATCCTTTTATGCGTTGAAGTTGCCTGTGTCTTTGCTTTTACCCGTGGAGCCCACGATGCGTATTGTTATTCATATTGGGTTTCACAAATGTGGCAGCACGGCGTTGCAATATGGCATGGCAAAGTCGCGCGGTTTTCTGGCCGCGCAAAATGTGAGCTATCCCGCCGCGTTGGCGATCGAGGATGGTCATCACGCGCTGGCTTGGGCCCTGGGCGGGCAAAAGCGCGAAGGAATGCCCGATCTTTCAGCGGCGCAAATCCTGGATACATGGATCGCCGAGGCAGTCTCCCGGAATTGCACGAATTTGGTCTTGAGCAGCGAAGAATTTGAATTTTCGACCGAAGCCGATATACAAAAGCTTAAAATACTACTGCAACATCACGATGCCGAAATACATGCCTATCTGCGCCCGCAAGACGAGTATCTTTTGGCGGAATATAAACAACATGTGAGAATGTCGGAAACGGCATTCAGCGGCAGCATCGAGAATTTCTATTTCAAACATTTTCAACATCTCAATGCCCAGCTTGATTATTATCGCATCATCCGCCGCTGGGCCGATGTGTTTGGCGCCGCCAGGATAAAACTTACTTCGTTCGATCGAAAGGGGATGATCGGCGGCGATATATTGGAAGATTTCATTGCGGCCATAGGCTTGCAGCCATTTCCCTGGCCCGAGCAGCGTGACGTCAATCTTTCGTGGAGCAATACCGCCACCAAAATTCTTGCCGCGATCAATAAGATCGGCATATCGCCCGCCAAGCGATGGTATCTTGCCACGCATCTGGATCGGATCGTGCGTGATTGCGGCCATGAGATAGAATTGCTGGATGGTCAATCGCGCGGCGGAATAATGAATGGTTTTCATCACGGCAATCAGAAATTACTGATTGAATTTCGCCCGCGCGGCGATGCGGCGCGCCTGGTAAATCGCGTGCTGCCCGAAGATCGTCCGCAGAATGCCGATGATGCCATGCTGGCGGTTTTGATCCAACTGGTGGCCGAGATCGTGGGGAAATGAAACAGCGCGGGTATTATACCGGCTTGCCGCGCAGCCAGCGTGAAACCCAGAACCAGCGCTTTGGCAAACTATCGTAGGCGCGGCGCCACCGATGCGCCAGGCGGTCTGGCAGAGGGTAGGTCTCGCGTTCGTCCTGGCCGTGCGTGCCGATGGAAGATTCGAATTCGTTGTTGTGGTGCACGGGCAAGGGCCGCACCACCATCGGCAGGATGCCGTTTTCCCAATAGCGATCCATGGTGTGATCGATCGGCAGGAAGATCCGTCCGCCGAATTCCACCATGCGCCGCAACCCTTGTTGACTGATGAAATAGGCGCCGCCGCTGAGGATATGTGTGCGCAGCAGATGCAGTTGGTGGCCAGTGGAGAATTGGGCCAGGCTATGACCTTTGAAGGCGGCGCCCTCGGCGTGATAGACTTTGCCGCGGCCGGAACGCAGATGGATGATCGACCAGTCGTTCAACTCCATGGTTTCGATTTCGGCCATGATGGCGGGAAGCGACGGATCGAGACGCACGTCGTCTTCCAGGATCAACGCCAATTTCACGCCTTCGCGCAGCAGGCGTTGATAGAGGCGATAATGCCCCAAATAGCAGCCGATCTCGCCGGGGCGCATGTCTGATCCATACACATGCAGGCATCGCTTGCGATCATACAGGGCCAATTCAGCGGCGCTGAGGTGTTTGCCGTCGACTCCGGGCACGAATTCGGCTGCGAGCCCCAAGGCGGCCAGGGTGGATTGCATATATTCCCGCCGCGCGCGGTCACGCTCGAGATTGATCACATAGATCGGGACGCTCACGCCAATAAGAACCTTTTTTGTGATTTAGGTAACTTAATCGGAATGACCGGAACGGCAATAGCTTGATCCGTGGGCTCGGCATACAAGCCGTGCGCCGAAGGCGGGTTCCATCGCCACACCCAGGCGGCATAATACGCAGTTCAAGACGATCAACCGCACGGATCAAACATGCCGGCCACCACCGCGTCCACTCCCGCCACGGGCCCCATTGCCGCCCCGACCGCCGCGTTTCATATGCTGGCGGCCATCAGCCTGTCGCACACGCTGAACGATACGATGCAGGCGGTGATGCCGGCGATCTATCCGATGCTGAAGCTGAATTATCATCTGTCGTTTCTGCAAATCGGTTTGCTGGCTTGCAGTTGGTACGCCATGGCGTCGCTTCTGCAACCCTTCGTGGGGGTCTTCACCGATAAAAGGCCGCTGCCATTTCTGGCGGTGGCGGGCATGGGGGCGTCGCTGCTGGGGATGCTGACGGTATCGAGAGCGAGTCTGTTTCCGCTGTTGTTGCTCGGCAGCATGTTGATCGGGCTTGGTTCTTCGATCTTCCATCCGGAAGCCTCGCGCATTGCCCGTCTGGCCTCGGGCGGGCGGCACGGCATGGCGCAATCCTTGTTTCAGGTGGGCGGCAACTTCGGCAGTTCGCTGGGGCCGTTGCTGGCGGCTTTTGTGGTGGTGCCGCAAGGGCAACATTCGTTGGCGTGGTTCTGCCTGATTGCCGCCGCCGGGATGGTGGTGCAATATCGGGTGGGGCTGTGGTATCGCGCCCGTCTGAATCGTCCGCGGCCGCCCAAGCCCGCCGCGGTGGTGCAAACATTGTCGCCGGTGCAGGTGCGCAATGCCGTTATCGTGCTGTTGACGTTGATATTTTCCAAATATTTCTATCTGGCGAGCCTGACCAATTACTATACTTTCTATTTGATCCGCCGTTTCGGCCTGGGCATCCGCCAAGCCGATTTGCATCTGTTTTTGTTCATGGGCTCGGTGGCCTTGGGCACGATCATGGGTGGGCCGATCGGCGACCGGATTGGGCGCAAGCCGGTGATTTGGGGGTCGATCCTGGGGGCGTTGCCGTTCACCCTGATCTTGCCGCACGCGAATTTGTTGTGGACGACCATTCTTTCCATGCCGATCGGTTTCATGATCGCCTCGGCCTTTCCGGCCATCGTGGTTTATGCGCAAGAGCTGATGCCGGGGAAAACCGGGGCGGTTTCCGGGCTGTTTTTTGGCTTTGCGTTTGGCATGGCGGGGATTGGGGCGGCCAGTCTGGGCTTGATCGCCGATCATAGTTCGATCGAGATGGTGTATCAAATATGCGCCTATCTGCCGGCGATCGGGATGTTTGCCGCATTGCTGCCGAACACGCGGACGGCCAGATCCACGTAAAATTAATCGATGAGCAATGGCAGCAAGCACCGGATTCGTTCGACGGTGCCGTGATCGGGCAAGCCGTTCACGGTTTCGGGACGAAAATGGCGTTGAAAGGCGCGCAGGACGGTGGAAAATTCAGCGTCGCCGCCGCCGGTGAGGGCGATTTCATAGCCGATCCGGTGCAGGTTTTGGCGCACCTCGGAGACATCGCGCAAGACGTGCCTGGTGCCCAGATCCGGCACGTTCGGCCATAGCCCGATGCCGTTGCGGGCCAGGCCGCGCCAATCGAATCGTTCGCCGGGGTCTTGTTTGCGCGTGGGCGCCACGTCGCTGTGCGCCAGCACATTGCGCGCCGGAATCTTGTGCCGCGCGATCAGATCCAGACACAGATCGGTCACGGCGAGCATCTGGGCGGCGGGGAAATCGCGGTAGCCCCATTCATGTCCGGGATTGACGACTTCGACGCCGATCGAAACATCGTTCAAATTCCGCCGTCCGCGCCATGCCGAAGCACCGGCGTGCCAGGCGCGGTCGGCGTCTGCGACCAATTGCCAAATGTGCCCGTCTTCCTCGACGACGTAATGCGCCGAGACTTCGGCGTGCGGGTCGCACAGGCGGTCGATCGCCTCGGCCGCGGTTGCCATGCCGGTGTAATGCAGCAATAAAGTGTCGATGGTCGCGGTTGGGCGGGCGTTGAAATTAGGGCTGGGGCGGGGCTGAAGTTTCACAGTCCGCGTTCGCGCTTGACACGATCCCAGGCGGCGTTGATCCGCGCCACCTTGTCGGTTGCGGCTTTGACGAATTCGGGCGGCACGCCGCGGGCGGCCAGGCTGTCGGGGTGATTCTGACGCATCAGATCTTTCCAGGCGGCGCGGATCTCGTCGTTGGAGGCGCCGCGCGGGACGCCCAACACGCGGTAGGGGTCTTCGGCGCTGTCGCCCATCGATGCCCGCGAACGCCCTCCGGCGGTGGAATGCAGGCGAAAACCATGTTGGACCCGGGCCAGGAAGGCGCGTTCGGCGGCGTTGAGCGGGCCATCGGCCAGGGCCACGCCGTTCAGCGACGCCAGCACGTCTTCGAGCAGGCCCAGGTTATCGGCAAAAACGCGGCCCATTTCATCGGCATACAGACCGAAATCCTCGGGCGATTCGCGGGCGTGATCGAACAGCACGCCGATTTCGTGGATCTGAGCGGGGGGGATGCGAAATTGGCGTTTGAAGGCTTCGATCTCGGCGCGATTGACCACGCCGTCGCATTTGGCGAGTTTGGCCGAAAGTGTGACGACGCTGAGGGCGAATAGCTGGTCGCGCTGCCCCAACATCGCCGCCAGGCGGGCCGGATGCAGATGATTGGGCTTCATGAAGCCGCCGTTGAGCAGGGAGTCGCCGAACGCGAGTCCGCCCTGGTCGGCGGCATGGCCCACCGCCGCGCCGATCATTGCCCCGAACGGCCCACCCATGGCGAAGCCCGCCATGCCGCCGAATAATTTGCCCCAATATGCCATCCCCGGAAGCCTAGCATGAAGTGATGGGGTGGCGAAACCGTCGTGCTGCCATCATTTGCTTGACCTTGGGCGGCGGAGAGGCGAATTAACCTCATGCGCGATTTTTCTGCTTTGTCCGAACGTGAGCTGCTTGCCCTGGCCATCTCCAACGAGGAGGAGGATGGGCGTATTTATGCCGATTTCGCCGATGCGCTGGCGGAAAATTATCCGGACAGCCACGCTGTGTTTCGTCACATGGCCGACGAGGAAAACGATCACCGGCGGATGCTGATCGATCTTTATGTGTCGCGTTTCGGCAGCCATATCCCGTTGATCCGCCGTGCCGATGTGCGCGGTTTTGTGGCGCGCAAGCCGATTTGGCAAATGCGTCCGTTGCGGCTGGACAAGGTGCGCGATTACGCCAATCAGATGGAACGCGAGACGGCGCGCTTTTATCGCCAGGCGGCGCTTGCGTCCAAGGATGCCGCCGTGCGCAAGCTGCTTGGCGATTTGGCTGCCGCCGAGGTGGATCATGTGGTGGAAGCCCGCAACGCCACGCAAACATTTCTGACCCCCGACAAGCGCGAGGCGGAAGACGCCACCGAGCGCCGCCTGTTCGTGTTGCAGTTCGTGCAGCCGGGGTTGGTGGGATTGATGGATGGCTCGGTTTCGACCCTGGCCCCGGTGTTTGCAGCGGCGATTGCCACGCAAAATTCGTGGAACGGGTTTTTGGTGGGAATGGCGGCTTCGGTTGGCGCCGGCATTTCGATGGGCTTTGCCGAGGCGCTTTCGGACGATGGCAAATTATCCGGGCGCGGCACGCCGCTGTTGCGCGGCATCATCACCGGGATGATGACCGTGCTGGGCGGCATCGGCCACACGCTGCCGTTTTTGATCGGCAATTTTCATGTGGCCTTGGCCGCCGCCGGGGCGGTGGTGGCGGTGGAACTTTCCGCGATCACCTGGATCCGCTGGCGTTACATGGATAGCCCACCGCTGCGCGCCGCGGCACAGATCGTGCTGGGCGGTGCGCTGGTGTTGGCGGCGGGGATCGCCATCGGCGGGGGTTAGGCTGCCTCGGCTTTTTCGGCGGCGATCAGTTGATCCATCAGGGCGCGGAAGGCGAAATTCGCCTGGTCCATCACAAGGTTCATCATGCGTTTGTCGGGCGTGCGGTCGATGGTTTTTTGCTGTGCCTCGATCATCACCTTGTCTTCGTCGAACGCCATGTGGCCGAGATCGAGGTAGAATTGGGCCAGTTCGCTGTGCTGCGCCCAGGGACCGAGGGCGAAATAATAGCAGGTCTTGTCCTTGCTGGCGGGGGTGACGGCTTGGCATGAATATTCGGCGAAAATTGGCTTTTCGTTGCTCATGTCGCGCTGGCAGCGTTCGATCGTGCCAAGCGGATAGATGCGCGTGTTGAGCAAGAAGAAGCCGGGGGCCAGGAATTCATACCATGTGTGATAATCGGCCGCCTCGATGCCAAGCAGATCGCGGATGTAGGGCGGGGTGGCGCTGCCGGTGTTCATGCGTTCAACCCGCATGCCGTTCGGAAGTTTTGTGTTGACGACTGCGGCTTTGGCGAAGGCGCGGTTCGATTCCGCGTCGCCTTTGCCGAAGCTGTTGCGATGCACGAACGACACATGCGACAGATCGAGCAGATTGTCGTTGATCAGCATGTAATTGGCATCGATGTATTTGCGATCGGGGATCATCGCCCAATCGGGCGTGTTGGTGCCGATGAAATGGGGGATCAGTGCCGGGTCGGCTTTGGCCGGGTTGCCCAGCCAGATCCAG
>JAJZHU010000078.1 GCA_021798375.1 Pseudomonadota bacterium
CCACGATGCCTTCCAGGCTGTCGGTGGCTTCGTTGAGGAAACAGGAAATCGGCAGGCCGCGCTTGGTGCCGCCGTTCGACAGCACCGGGGTCGCCGGCATGAACCACATTTGCGACATGTAATCATAGAGACGCTGCGCGTGGGGCTGATCGTCGCCGTAACAACTGGCGACGCGGGCGAACAGATCCTGATACCCCTCCCCCGGCAACAGATAACGATCGGACAGCGTCGCCCGGCCAAAATCGGTCAGCAACGCATCGCGCGCGCGATCCACCCGCACTTGATGGCGACCTTGCAACTGCACGATTTGATCGAGCATGAAATTCCGTCCCCCGTTTATCGTCCCCGCGCGATAATCTGCCAGAGTGAGGTTCCACGTCAAGAAAAACCACTATATCTAGTGGTAAATTTTCCACTCGCCACTAAATCCGCGCGTTACCGCGAATCGCCGGCCGAACCGGCCCCCAGCGCCGCAAGGCGCGTTGCAATGGTTGATCCAGGCCGAACGCGGCCAGCCAGGCCGCTCCATAAAGCCCCGACAGGCCAAGCAGCAGCATCCCATACAACCCCGCCTGTCCCAACCGAAAATCCCCGGCAAATCGCCAGGTCAGCAACAACAACGGCGGGTGCAGAATATACAAAGGATATGAAACCGCCCCCAACCGGCGCGCCCACGGCCCAAAACGCAACCGGCCATAACGCTCGAACCCGCCCAATCCCAGCATCATCGCGGCAAAAGCGAGCCCCGTTCCGGCTTGCATGAACGGATGGCCATAGCCATAGCCCCAAAAGATATGAGGCAATTGGGCCACCAACGCCATCATCCCGGCCGCCAGCAGACCCCAACACAACCACGGCGGCAAGCGAAAACGTGCGAAGATCCAACCGCCGCCAAGTCCGGCAAAAAAATAAAACGCATGCGGATCAAACGCCTGACCGGGCAGGGAATCGGCCCAGGCGTGTGGAAACACCGGCAACGGCAGCAAATGCGACAATCCCCAGGGCAAATAATACCAGCAACCCCAGATCAGCCCCAGCACCCACACCGCCAGCACCGGTTTGCCCACATATGGCAACAGACCGAAGCCAAAAATCAGATAGAAAACAATCTCGTAACGCAACGACCAGGCGGGCGGCACCAGATCGATGACGCGAATGGGAAACAAAAAGACCAACTGCACGAGCCAATGCGGCGTCATCGAGTGGTATAAAAAAATGCACGGAACCAACAATGCCAACCAGTAAAGCGGATAAATTCGCGCCGCCCGGCGCCACCAGAAATGCAAGGCCTTGATCGGCCGGCCGAAATCCCGATGATGCGCGCTCATCATCACAAAGCCGCTCAACACGAAAAAATACTGCACCGCGATCGGCGCCGGCGGCAACACGCCTCCCAGGATATGAATATCGGGCGAACGCGCGTGATGGGCGACATCCAGCATGAAATGCGACAAAAGCACCATCGACGCCGCGATAAACCGGCCAATTTCCAACGACCCCAACAGCAAGGGGGGCGGGAAGCCGGATCTTACAACGGGATGGGCCACGCGCGATCCTTGGTGTCAACGGCCTCTGATAGACGAGGCGTTATGGGATTTGTGGTATAAACCACCGTATAGGCGATCGGCAGCCAGACAATATACCATAAAGGCGACGGGGATTGGATGATCTGTCCGTAATCGGTCAGGCCGGAAATCAACATATTGGCCCACAGGGCCCACAGCAAAATGCGTTCGGCCCCAGGACGATGGCATAGCCGCCAAAACAACAAGACCACCAGGGCCACGAACAGCGCAAAGCCGATCATGCCGCTGTAAAACAACAGCGACAAATACAGATCATGCGGGAACGTGAAATTGTTATAGCCCAGCAGAGAACCTGCCCCATTGCCGATCCAGGGATGAAGCTTGATGCTCGCGATACTCGCCCGCCATATCTCGGGACGCCATGAGGTGCCGCGATCGTTGATGGCCCCCCACACAAACGCCCGCAAACCACGGTCGAACCACAACAACATCGCGGGAAATCCCATCGCCAACGCCAGGATGCGCCACCGCCGGCGATGCGCCACAATCAACAGCAACAAACCCGCGCCAAAGCCCGCAATCGGGCCACGGCTTTGGGTCAGCAGAATGAAC
The DNA here is from genome assembly GCA_021798375.1 of Pseudomonadota bacterium. Classification (GTDB taxonomy): domain Bacteria; phylum Pseudomonadota; class Alphaproteobacteria; order Acetobacterales; family Acetobacteraceae; genus JAJZHU01. Next base: position 2,139 of record JAJZHU010000078.1, read on the forward strand.
AAGGTCAGCAGCAAACCGGCCGCGAAGTACCAACCACGGCTTGATTTCAAATTTTGCCGTTTCGGCTGCGACGCCCGCCAAAACGCCCACAGCGCCGCCACAGCGATCAGCGAAGCTCCCAAAATCGCCTGACGGGTCTCGCCGATGCCCCCCAAACGCCCGCCGATGCCATTGCGCGACGGATAAAATCCGATCGATATCAACGCATTCAGCGAACCGCCGGCAATCAGCACACGGCCCAACCGCGCGGCAAAACCGGACTGTCGCAACGCCTGCACAGCGCCCAGGAAAAACACCAGGCAGCAGAAACCCTGGACGTAAAATAAATCGGCGCGCCGCGCGGGATTGATGCACCACGCCTGTGTGAGAGTGAACCAACCGATCAACGCCACCGGCAACAGCACAGCGGGATCGCGCCAATTCAGATCGAACCCGCCGCGTTTCAGCGCCAGCAATATCCCCGGTCCTGCAAGGACATAAAACAGATCGCACCAGGCGGCGTGGGTGGGCATGAAGAACCCCATGCCCAGGATGAAAGCCACACTGGCGCAGACGAGAACCGCGGGATCACGCAAAGCTCGCAACATCCGCAAACCCATACGGCGACCTCGGACTTTTGATGCTTCAGGATTTGGCCAGGCGATCGAATTGTTGCAGGCGAGTCAGCAGGCTTTTCATTTGATCGAGCGGAATCATGTTGGGGCCGTCCGAAGGCGCGTGATCGGGATCAGGATGGGCTTCGATGAACAAAGCGGCGCAACCCACGGCCAATGCCGCCCGCGCCAGCACCGGCGCAAATTCGCGCTGTCCGCCCGAACTGCTGCCCTGCCCGCCCGGCTGCTGCACCGAATGGGTGACATCGAACACCACCGGATAACCCGTTTGCGCCATGATCGGCAGCCCGCGGAAATCCGACACCAACGTGTTATAACCGAAACTGGTACCGCGTTCGGTGAGCAAAATGCGCCGATTGCCGGTGGATTCCAGCTTGGCGGCGACATTTTTCATGTCCCACGGCGCCAGAAACTGACCCTTTTTCACATTGACGACCTTGCCGGTGGCGCCGGCCGCCAACAACAAATCGGTCTGGCGGCATAAAAAGGCCGGGATCTGCAACACATCCACCGCCTCGGCGGCGGGCGCGCATTGCGAGGCATCATGCACATCGGTCAACACCGGCACGCCGAAACGCGCACGAATGCCCGCCAGGATCGCCAGGCCCTTTGCCATCCCCACGCCGCGCTGCCCGGCCGCCGAGGTGCGGTTGGCCTTGTCGAAGCTGCTTTTATAGATCAGCGGGATGCCGAGCGCCTTGCAAATGGCCACCAATTCGCCGGCCACCTCCACCGCATGCGATTCGGATTCGATCTGGCAGGGTCCGGCGATCAGCACGAACGGCAGATGGTTGGCGATCTTCACATCGCCGATTTCAATCACTTGGTTTTTTGCGATCTCAGACAAGACGGGCCTGCTTCACGGCGGCTTCGATGAAGCCTTTGAAAAGGGGATGCGGATCGAACGGCTTGGATTTCAATTCCGGATGATATTGCACGCCGATGAACCACGGATGATCGGGATATTCGACGATTTCCGGCAATACGCCATCGGGAGACATGCCCGAAAAATGCAGGCCTTTGGATTCGAGCAATTCGCGGTAGGCAATGTTGACCTCGTAACGATGGCGGTGCCGCTCCAGAATACGCGCCGCATCGCCGTAAACACCGCGCACCAACGTGCCCTCGCCCAGCACCGCCGGATAAGCGCCCAACCGCATACTGCCGCCCAGATCGCCTTCTTCGCTGCGTTTTTCGATCTGATTGCCGCGCGACCATTCAGTGAGCAGCCCCACGATCGGCGTGGCGCATGGACCAAATTCGCTGGATGACGCATCCGTCAGGCCCGCCAGATTGCGCGCGCATTCGATCACCGCCATCTGCATGCCAAAGCAAATGCCCAGGAACGGCACTTTGCGGGTGCGGGCGAAACGCACGGCTTCGATCTTGCCCTCGGTGCCGCGTTCGCCAAATCCGCCCGGCACCAGAATGCCGTGCACGCCCTCCAGGCGCGACACCGCATGCGGTTCCTCGAACACCTGGCTATCGACCCATTCCAGCTTCACCTTTACCCGGTTGGCAATGCCGCCGTGGGCCAGCGCCTCGGCCAGCGACTTATAGCTGTCGAGCAAGGTGGTGTATTTGCCCACCACCGCAATGCGCACCTCGCCTTCGGGGTGACGCACCGCGTCGAGAATCGCGTGCCAGCGGGCCATGTTGGGTTCGGAATCGAACGGCAGGCCGAAATGGCGCAGCACTTCGCGGTCCATGCCTTGGGCGTGATAGGCCAGCGGCACTTCATAGATGCTGGCGGCATCCAGGGCGGCGACCACGGCTTCGGGACGTACATTGCAGAAATTGGCGATCTTGCGGCGTTCGTTGTCCGGGATCGGACGATCGCAACGGCACATCAGCATCTGCGGTTGAATGCCGACGTTCTGCAATTCCTTGACCGAATGCTGCGTGGGCTTGGTTTTCAACTCGCCGGCGGAATGGATGTAAGGCACCAGGGTCAGATGCACGAACATCGTGCCCTGCGGACCCAATTCATTGCCCAACTGGCGGATGGCTTCCAGAAACGGCAGGCTTTCGATGTCGCCCACCGTGCCGCCGATTTCGATCAGGGCAAAATCGAGACCTTCGGTTTCGCGCGTGATGGCTTCCTTGATCGCATCGGTAATGTGCGGGATCACCTGCACCGTGGCGCCCAGATAATCGCCCCGGCGTTCCTTGGCGATCACATCCGAATAGATTTTCCCGGTGGTGGCGTTGTCGGCCCTGCCCGCATGCACGCCGGTAAAGCGTTCATAATGCCCCAAATCCAGATCCGTTTCAGCACCATCGTCGGTGACGAAGACTTCGCCGTGCTGATAGGGGCTCATCGTGCCGGGATCGACATTGAGGTATGGATCGAGTTTCCGCAACCGGACGCTGTAGCCACGCGCCTGGAGCAAAGCACCCAGAGCCGCCGACGCAATTCCTTTGCCCAGCGAAGAAACCACGCCGCCAGTGATAAATACAAAGCGTGTCATGGGCGATCCTCATACATCAGCGCGACCCGGTTTGGGAACCCGCCCCAGGGTGTGGCTCAATTAAAAAACGATCAACACGGCGGGCTGCCGCGGGTGGTGAGCGACAACAAAAAACCGCTTATCCAAACAAAACATCAGGGCGCCCTTGATGGCGACCCTTCGTTGCCGGCCGAATGCGTTAACAGATTCAGTTCGTTGGCGCCGCAGGTAGAGCGGGAGTTGTCTTTGCTGGAGTTGTGATGGTGGTGGCAGGCGGGGTCATATTCAAAATCGAACTATTGGCCGAGGAGGTGCCGCGATTGATCAACGCCAGCGTCAATGACAAACTAAAGAACAAAAACGCCAAAATCGCCGTGGTGCGGGTAAGCAGGTTTGCCGTGCCGCGCCCGGACATGAAGCTGCCCATGCCCTGGGACGAACCAATCCCAAGCCCGCCACCTTCGCTGCGCTGAATCAGCACAACGCCGATCAACGCCAGAGTGACAAACAAATGCAGCACCAAAAGAATCGTCGCCATCACGCCTTACCCATAGATACGCTGGCGGTTCTAGCGAGTGGCCAGCGGGTTGGGAAGGGGGAATTGGCAAGTTAGCCATTCTGGCGTGACGGAACAGTCGCGACACCGGGCAAAGCCGCATCTATTTCTTAAAAAACGCCTCGGCCGCCGAGCGATGCGACTGCTTGCCATCGATGGCCGTTCGCACGCGCGTGATCTCGGCCTGCAACACTTCTATATAATCCTGCAGGTCGGCAACGCTGAAAGGATCGAGCGCCAGTGGCTCGATCCAGCGTTTTTTGGGGCGGGGCAGATCGTCTGGGTCCATAATAATTCTATCTTCGCGTCAAAGGAACGGATTGCGACCCTTGACCCCTGGGGGGGCAGAGGGCCATATGCGCCACAATCATAGATAGTTCCCTCGCCCGAGTCATCTCGGGCGCTGGCTGTTGGAAGACCTGCCATGACATTGCCGTTGATGCCCAAAGCCACCGCCGTGTGGCTGATCGAAAAAACCGCTCTGACCTTTACGCAAATCGCGGATTTCTGCGGTATGCATCCGCTTGAGGTGCAGGCCATCGCCGATGGCGAGGTGGCGCAGGGGATCAATGGCTATGATCCCGTCGCCAACAGCCAGGTGACAGCCGCCGAGATCAAACGCTGCGAGGGCGACCCCGATGCGCGGTTGAAATTACTGGCGTCCACCAATCCGCCGCCGAAATCGCGTGGCAAGGGCGCCCGCTATACCCCTGTGGCCAAACGCAACGACCGTCCCGACGCGATCGCCTTCTTGCTGCGTTCCTATCCGCAACTAAGCGAACCGCAGATCATCAAATTGCTTGGCACCACCAAGGACACCATCCACAAGGTGCGTGACCGCGCGCATTGGAACAGTGCCAACATCAAGCCGCGCGATCCGGTGATTTTGGGACTTTGCACACAAACCGATCTGGTGGGCGCCGTAAGTTCCGCCAACGAACGCCTGACCCGCGAAGGTCTGGCCGTGCCGCCGTTGCCCGTTTCCGAATCCGAGGATGCCAACCACTAAAACGTAAAACGGCACCCTCTTGGGGGTGCCGCGATTACAGGGAAATCAAACTAAACCGCCAGCATTTCAACTGGCGAAGCTGGTTCGCAACCGCTCCATCTCTTGTTTCAAATGCAGCTTTTCAACCTTTAACCGGGAAAGCTCCTTGTCATCTGGGCGCGGGCGATGATCCTCATCGGCGATGCGCATTTCCAAGCTTGCGTGACGATCTTTAAGGCTAGCAAGACGCGACTGCAGACTCATATTGCCCCCTCTGCATGCGTTAGAACGCATGTGTTAATCACAGCGAAACCGCGGCGAGCGGACCACTCCCCTGGCCGCAACAGAACTGTAATACCATTCCGGCCGATTTGGCGAATCGAAAATGGCATTATCGCGCGTGATTTTAAGACAAGGGATGGCTATTTCTGACGGGGCCGTGCTAGACCGCCCGGCAAGGGCGGATTATTACTGTGATCGTCGTGACAAAGTACCGCCCGTTGGAGCAGACCGAACCGCAACATGTTGAATGATCGTGATTCTTTGTTGCGCAAACTGCACGAACTGCGCAGCGAGCACCGAGACCTCGATACCGTCATCGCGCGCTTGATCGAATCTGGGGTGGACCAACTGCATGTCCAGCGCCTAAAGAAACGCAAGCTGCTGCTGAAAGACGAGATTTCCTGGCTGGAAAGCCGTTTGATCCCCGATAACATCGCCTAGGCCGAGTTTATTTTGTCCGAACATCCCCCCCTTATCGGCATCATCATGGGCAGCCAATCCGATTGGGCCACCATGAAACATGCGTCGGAAAAATTGGCCGAATTCGGCGTTGCCCACGAAACCCGCATCGTGTCGGCGCATCGCACCCCGGACCGGCTGGCCCAATACGCCAAAACCGCCCGCGCCCGCGGCTTGCGGGTGGTCATCGCGGGCGCCGGCGGGGCGGCCCATTTGCCCGGCATGTGCGCCGCCTGGACCAGTCTGCCGGTGCTGGGCGTGCCGGTCGAATCGCAATCCTTGAAGGGTCAGGATAGTTTGCTGTCGATCGTGCAAATGCCGGCGGGCGTTCCGGTCGGCACCTTCGCCATTGGACGCGCGGGCGCGATCAACGCGGCATTGCACGCGGTGGCGATTCTGGCGATCACCGATGCCGATCTGGCCGCCAAGCTCGACGCATTCCGATTGGCGCAAACGGCGTCGGTGGCCGATCACCCGATCGACCTATGAAACCGCTGCCGCCTGGTTCAACGATTGGGATTGTCGGCGGCGGTCAATTGGGCCGCATGTCGGCCATGGCGGCGGCACGGCTGGGCTATCGCTGCCATATTCTGACCGACGATGCCTTGTCGCCCGCGGCCCAGGTGGCCAGCAGCATCACGCTGGGGGATTACAACGATCTGGCGGCATTGGAGGAATTTTCCGAACGCTGCGACGTGATCGCGTTTGAATTCGAGAATATCGACGCCGAGGGGCTGGAATTGCTGCGCGCCCATCGCCCGGTGCGGCCAAGCCCCGAGATCCTGCGCATCGGCCAGGATCGCATCGCCGAAAAGACCTTTCTGAACCAGACCGACATCGCCACGGCGCCCTGGCGCGAGGTGAACAGCTTGGCGGAGCTTGCCGCCGCCGTGGCCGAACTTGGCCTGCCCGCGGTGTTGAAAACCACCCGGCTGGGCTATGACGGCAAGGGTCAGGCGTTGTTGCGCGGCGTTGATGATCTTGAAAGTGCTTTCTTAGACCTTTCCCCCAAGCCGCTGATACTGGAAGGTTTCATAGATTTCGCCTGCGAGATTTCGGTGATCGTGGCGCGCAATCCGGCGGGACAGATCGCGGTGTTCGACGCGGTGCAGAATCGCCACAAAGACCATATTCTCGATCTAACCCTGGCCCCTGCGCCGATCGACCCCTTGATTGCCGTCCGGGCACAAACCTACGCCCGCAATTTGGCCGAGGCGTTGGGGTTGGAAGGTTTGTTGGCGCTGGAATTGTTTGTGGACCGCGATGGCCAGGTGTTGGCCAATGAAATGGCGCCGCGTCCGCATAATTCCGGCCATTGGACCATCGATGCGTGTATTGTCAGCCAGTTCGAGATGCACATTCGCGCCGTCGCCGGGCTGCCGCTGCCGCCCGCCACGCGCCATTCCGACGCGGTGATGAAAAATCTGGTCGGGCCGGAAGATTTGGCCCTGTGGCCCGAAATTTTGGCCACGCCGGGGCTGATCCCGCATCATTATGGCAAGGCCGAGGCGCGTCCGGGGCGTAAGATGGGCCATGTAACCGTGCTATTCCCTTATGGCGCGCTGCCGGGGGATTTCGGCATCAATGATGCGTTGGGGGCGTTGGCAACAACGGACGGCTCCCTTTCGTAAAACGATAAAAGGAGATCAACATGCTGGCTCATATCAATCCTCCCTTCCGTGCCGATCACGTCGGCAGCTTTCTGCGCCCGG
>JAJZHU010000079.1 GCA_021798375.1 Pseudomonadota bacterium
ACCCCACATACAACATACTCACCATTCCAGGAGACAACCCGCCATGAAAATGATCATCGCCATCATCAAACCCTTCAAGCTCGACGGCGTGCGCGAAGCCCTGACCCCGCTGGGAATCCAAGGTCTTACCGTCACCGAAGTCAAAGGTTTCGGCCGCCAAAAAGGCCAGACCGAGATCTATCGCGGCGCCGAATACAACGTCAGCTTCCTGCCCAAGGTGAAACTCGAAGTCGCCGTGGCCGACAGCCTGGTCGCTGCAACCATCGAAGCCATCATCAAAGCCGCTCACACCGGCAAAATCGGCGACGGCAAGATTTTCGTGATCGATCTTGAAAAAAGCGTCCGCATCCGTACCGGCGAAACCGACGAAGCGGCGCTGTGAAGACGATGCTCTAACGGGCGGCGACGGCCGAGGAGATCATCATCGCCAAGGCCGGTCGCAATGCGACAATTGATTGCCCAGTCGCAATGCGACAATCTTACTCTGCGGAGCATCAATGAGATGATCGCGCGCTATGCCGTGCCACCTTGCAAAATATAGCCAAATCAATCCATTATATCGTTTTTTCAGTCTTCTGCATGAAGCAGTTGCGAAGACCACGGCGGAACCGCTAGACTCCATCCCTGCCACAGTCTGAGTATGCCATGCCCCCCATCAACCCAAGTCCGGCTTCGGGCGGATTTGCCTCACCGCAGATCGTCACGATGTTCCGCCGCTTTCTGGCGGGAATCTGCGGCTTTGCGTTGATGGTCGCGGGCCTCGCGCTGATCGCGGCAATGCTGACCTATCACGCCGACGATCCTTCGCTCGATACCGCCTCGCTGCTGCCGGTGCGCAATTGGATGGGCGTTTGGGGCGCCGACAGCGCCGATATTCTGCTGCAATCCTTTGGGCTGGCGGCTGGTCTCACCCCGGCCTGCCTGCTGGCGTGGGGCTGGCGGCTGATTTCGCAACAAGGCATCGTCGGGCCGATGATCCGCTTCACCGCCTGGCTCGCCGCGATGCCGGTACTGGCCGCCGTGCTGCGCGCGCTGCCCTCCGCCGCCAACGGCGTTCATCCCTGGCCGGTCATGCCTGGCCTGGGCGGCATGGCCGGCACCAGGATTGCCGGTTTCATACTCACGCTTGGCGGTGATTTGGGCGGTTGGGTGGGGCAACTCATCCTCGTCGCCCTGTTGGGATTGCTCGCCTTCCTGTTGGTGCTGATGGCGTTGGGATTATCCGCCGGCGAATGGCTGGCAGCCGGCAAATCCGCCGCCGGCGCCGCCCGCATGGCCGGCGGCGCCACCCAGGACGCCGCCCAATTCGTGCGCCGCTGGCACCGGAATTTTACCCCCCCGCCGGGCTATGACCCGGAAGATTATGTGCCGGATTATAATGCGCAGGACTATCCACCCGCCCCCGCACCTTCCCGCGGCCAAGGCGCCGCCGCCGCAGCCATCTCGCCCGCCACGGCGTTCGAGACTCGCTATCAACCGGTCATCCCGCCACCGCCAACGTCGCAATCAACCGCGATCACCGCCCACCCGCACGTCACCCAAGCCGCGCGCCGCCCGCCCGTGGCTTATCAGGAAACCCTGCCGCTGGATGGTCCGGACTGGCTGTTGCCCGCCATCAGTCTGCTGAAACCCGCCCCGCTGCGCGCCAATGATGGCCCCAGCACCGAAAGCCTGGAGGGCACCGCCCGCCTGCTTGAAGGCGTGTTGGGCGATTATGGCGTGCAGGGCAAAATCCGCGAGATCCGCCCCGGCCCGGTGGTGACATTGTATGAATTGGAACCCGCCCCCGGCATTCGCAGTTCCCGCGTGATTGGGCTGGCCGACGACATCGCCCGTTCGCTGTCGGTCATGGCCGTGCGCATCGCCACCGTGCCGGGGCGCAATGTGATCGGCATCGAGGTGCCGAACAGCAAACGCGAAACCGTGTATTTGTCCGAGCTTCTGCTGTCCGAGGAATGGAATCGCCCCAGTGCCGGCAAATTACCGCTGGCACTCGGCAAGGACATCGGCGGCGAGGCGGTGATCGTCGATCTGGCGCGGATGCCGCATTTGCTGATCGCGGGCACCACCGGATCGGGCAAATCGGTCGGCATCAACGCGATGATCCTCAGCCTGCTCTACCGGCAGCCGCCCGATCTGTGCAAGCTGATCATGATCGACCCGAAAATGCTCGAACTTTCGATCTATGAAGGCATTCCGCATTTGCTCACCCCGGTCGTCACCGAACCCGGCAAGGCGGTCACGGCGCTGAAATGGGCGGTGCGCGAGATGGACCGGCGCTATCGTTCCATGAGCCAACTCGGCGTGCGCAACGTCGAGGGCTACAACGAACGTGTGGCCGAGGCCCACGCCCGCGGCGAGGTGGTCTCGCGGCGCGTGCAAACCGGCTTCGACGAGGAAACCGGCCGCCCAATGTTCGAGGAACAGCCGCTCGCCCTGGAACGTCTGCCCTTCATCGTCATCTTTATCGATGAAATGGCCGACCTGATGATGCTGGCGGGCAAGGAAATCGAAGCCGCCGTGCAGCGTCTGGCGCAAAAGGCCCGCGCCGCCGGGCTGCATGTGATCATGGCCACCCAGCGCCCTTCGGTGGATGTGATCACCGGCACCATCAAAGCCAACTTCCCCACCCGGATCAGCTATCAGGTCATCAGTAAATTCGATAGCCGCACCATCCTGAACGAACAGGGCGCCGAACAATTGCTGGGCCAGGGCGATCTGTTGCACATGGCCGGCGGCGGCCGCGTGACCCGCGCCCACGGACCATTCGTGTCCGACCGCGAGGTGGAAGACGTGGCCAATTATCTGCGCAGCCAAGGCCAGCCCGACTACGACGAAACCGTCACCGAAGCCCCGCCCGAGGACAATGCCGGCCCGGCAATGTCAGGCATCGCGGGGGCTTCCGACAATGAAAAAACCTTGTTCGATCAGGCTATTGCCGTGGTGGCGCGGGAGGGCAAAGCCTCGACCAGCTTCATCCAGCGCCATCTGAATTTGGGTTACAACCGCGCCGCCAAGCTGATCGAACAGATGGAACGCGAGGGGATCGTGGGGCCGGCCAACCATGTGGGCAAACGCGAGGTGCTGGTGCGGCGCACGCACGACGACGACTGAAAGATGGGGGCTTCCCTACTTCCCCACCTGCTCCAGCATCGACTCGGCGCGGCTGACATCAAAGCCGCCCGGCGGCTCCACCGCCAAATAAGTCAATTTGCCGTTTTGCGCGATCAACGCATAGCGTTGGCTGCGCACACCCATGCCGCGCGCGGTCAGATCCAGTTCCAACCCCATTGCATGGGTGAATTGCGCCGAACCATCGGCCAGCAAGGTCACCTTGCCATTCAATTTCTGTTCGGCCGCCCACGCGCTCATTACAAAGGCGTCGTTCACCGCCACACAACAAATCAAATCCACCCCTTTGGCGGCAAAAGCCTCGGCATTTTGCACATAACCGGGCAGATGCTTGGCGCTGCAAGTGGGGGTGAAAGCGCCTGGAACGCCAAACAAAACCACCGTGCGATCGCGGAACAAATCCTCGGTCTGGACCTCGTGCGCCCCGTCTTGATCGACCGCCATCAATTTCATCCGCGGAAGCGTATCGCCAACCTTGATCGACATCGTTCGACCTGCCTTTCTGGGATCTGATCTTTAACGTCGCGTGACGCCTAAAGCTAATTTACATTATTGTCACGCTTGTGTCGCAGACAATTTGCGCCGTAAATAGCAGCTATGAAATATGGATCCAACATTCACCGCGCCAACCCGAACAATGCCTCCGATGGATTGGCACCGAACGGCGGCGGCGAACTTGGCGGCGACGGCGCCGACCAGGTTTTGGCCGGACAATTCCTGGTGGCCATGCCCGGCACAACCGGCCCCGATTTCGAGCAAAGCGTGATCCTGGTCTGTGCCCACACGACCGAAGGGGCGATGGGGCTGGTGATCAATCACCCGCTGGCCGAACCTGATTTCGGGGCCTTGCTGCGTCAATTGAATGTCGAGCCACAACCGCCGGTCCGGGCGTTGCGCCTGATGTCGGGCGGGCCGGTGGATCACGATCGCGGCTTTGTGCTGCACAGCAAGGATTGGGTTGGCGAGGGATCGGTCCACGTCGATCAATCCTTGGCCCTCACCGCCAGCCTGGATATCTTGCAGGCGGTTGCACACGGCAATGGCCCCTCGGAAGCCGTGCTGGCCTTGGGCTATGCCGGTTGGGGTCCGGGCCAACTCGACCAGGAATTGCAGAATAATTGTTGGCTGATTGTCCCCGCCTCGAAAGATATTTTATTCGATACCGCCGATCACACCAAATGGCGGCGCGCATTGGCGGCGCTGAAGGTCGATCCGGCTTTGCTATCGGCCCATGGCGGAAACGCCTGACCGCTGCGCTCTTGCACACTCCCGCAAGCCCCCCCAAATTGGCTGAATGATCCAGATCAACGCCAGACCAAAACGTGCCGTCATCGCCCTTGCGGGGCAAGATCGCGTGGGATTCCTGCAAGGCCTGAGCTCCAACGACGTGACCCAGGCCAAGCCCGGACAGGCGGTCTGGAGCGCCCTGCTCTCTCCGCAGGGCCGCTGGCTGGCCGATTTCTTCATCTTCAGCGACGGCGAGCGTCTGCTGATCGATTGCGAGCGCGACCAGGCCGAAATGATCATGCAACGGCTCGGCCGTTTCAAACTGCGCGCCAAAATCAGCCTGGCCCCAACCGATCTGCACGTAGGAGTCGCCTGGAATGGCCAACCGGAAGGCGATTTTGTCGCCCCCGATCCGCGTCTGCCCGAAGCCGGATTCCGCATCATCTCGGCCTCGCCGATCATCGGCAACGCCAGCGACGACGCCTATGACCGCCACCGCATCACCCTGGGCCTGCCCGACGGCACGCGCGATCTGGAGGCGGACCGGACCTTGCTGCTGGAAGCCGGCTTCAACGAATTGCACGGCGTAAGCTGGAGCAAAGGCTGCTACATGGGCCAGGAACTGACCGCCCGCACCCGCTATCGCGGGTTGGTGAAACAACGGCTGCTGCCGGTGGAAGCCGACAGCGACCTCGCTCCTGGGCCGATTTTCGCGGGCGACGTCCAAGCCGGCGAGGTGCGATCCGTCGTGGGCAAACTGGGATTGGCATTGATCCGCCTCGACCGGCTGGCAGATCCGCTCTCAGCCAACGGGCAGAAGCTGCGGGTCAGCAAGCCGGATTGGGTGGAACTGTAAGAGACGCGGTTCCCCACCGCACCAAATTCTCGCCCTCTTCGGGCGCCTCAAGATGCAGCCACCGCTCATGCGTCGCCGGCGCCACACGCAACACGGCATCGGGCTTGGTGCGGCGCGCTTCACCGTAGGTGGTCAATTCCACCAGATCAAACGCCGAATCAAGCCAAGGGTCGGCCAGATTGAGCCTTGCCCCATCCAGTACCGCCCCGGTGATCCAGGTTTGCTCCCACATCGGCGCCAGGGGCAGCGCGCGGCAACCGGGCGGAATGCACAGGCTGCTAACCTGTGACAAAGGCGGTGCCTTTGGCACCACCGGGTGCTCCAACCGCAACTCGGCCGCCAACGCTGCCAAACGCCGCCGCACCGGCATCAGCTCTGCGCCCGCATCCACCAATGGCGCGCAAAAACCACGGTGGACGGGAACTTCATCGGGAAACATCGCCCGATATTCGGCCGCGTTTTGGAACATGCAACGGCTGCCAGTGTCGAGGAAACTTTCCGCCGCCGCGCCCTCGGCCCAAATCACGTCGTGGGTTGCCAGTTCCACATGAAAATATTCTACCCGATCAACCGCATCGACCTGGCGGATCGAAACCCCGTTCACCAACGCCCACGCCGGAATCAACATCCCGTCAATGAACATCGCGTGCAAAGGCGAAACATAGAGATCGCGCCGCGGCATTCCACTCCCCAGCGAGCCGGCCTGAAAGCAAATCGGCAGCAAATTGCGATCACCCACGATGAAACGTCCGTCGTAGGCACGCCGCCCGATCCAACGAATGGGGCGCGCTTCGCCCTGGTGATTGATCAGACGATCTCCAATCGACAAGTCCTCAACCGCCACTTCGCCCGCGTCGGTGCGGATCCGCGTCCCCCTGCAATAGCAGGGCACGCCATCGACGGTGATCGCGGTGCCGCCGGAGATATAAGCACCAGCATGGACATATTCACCGGAATAATTGCCAATGAGTTGCACCATGGCGCTGGTGCCACCCTCCATCACCGTGAGCATATCCTTGGCAGAATCAAGCAAAACCGTGCTGCTGCCGCTCATATAGGCGAGCCCGGCCAGCACCATCGCGCCGCCGGACAGCAAGTGCGTGTCACCGACCAGCGCACCGTCATCCACCATCAAAATACCGCCGCTGACAGTGGTGCTCGTCGCCGAACCGCCGGAACTTACAATCGCCATGCCCGCATCGACGGTGACGGCGAGCATGGCGCCTCCCCCCCCGATGTTCAGTTGGCCATTGGCACCCATAACCGTCGTGCCAAATTCGCTCCCGCCAGCCGCAACCATCTCGATCCCGTTACTGCCGATCATCCCGACCGCCGCCGCTCCCGAAACCACTTCGGTGCCGAAACTCGTCCCCACACCGCCAATAAACGTGTCGATCGCGCTACCGCCAGCATAAATCATCGCGCTGCCGCCATTGATGGTGGTGCCGCTGATCATGCCCTGTACCATCGCCGACGCATTCCCAATGATGCTGGCGCCGGCCACCATGCCACCGCTGGCAACACTTAGAAAACCACCTGCATCGATCATGGCGCCGGCTTCGACGCCCTGGGCAGACACATATTCCGCCCCGCCGCTAACGATCGAAGACATGGCCGAACCGTAAACAATTTCTTCCGCGCCCGCATTCATCGTCGTCGATGTAACAGAGCCGCCTGATTCAACCGTGATAACGCCACCCGAATTGAAAACCATGCCGCTGCTGTTCATGCCGGATAGAATATCCGTCATCATATTCATCATCTCGAGACTCCCAGCACGCGAAGTGAATTTTTCAAATCCGTCCCAAAACGGCGATGGCCAGGAGAGATTGTCACCAAATGCAATCGTGTAAAAGGGGCTGGATCAATGAAGAATTTCAAATTCATTCCTAAAACCAAAAGCTCACCCCAGCCGGCACCCAGGCTTCAAAACACCCGTGTAATGGTGCCAGATTTTAGTCTGGCCAAACAGCGAGATTCCCAAATAGCCGCGCAGATGCAATGTGCCGTCGGCCGCCAGCGTCAAGGTGGCGCGATACATGTCGCCAGTTTCAGGATCGAGGATCTGGCCGTGATAGCTGCCATCCTTATCCAAACGCATGGGCTGAATAAATTGCAGCCCGCATTCGCTTTCGTGCCGATAATCCTTGGGCGGCGGCTGATCGCGAAACCCGACCAGGCTGCCGCACAAGGCGTCGCCGCACGCCTTGATCTCGATCACCCCGCTATTATCGGCGGTTTGCCACAGACCCAACGGCGCCGCCGCCATCAAAAACAACGCCGCAATCAACAACCCTATTCGCGCCATCGCCGCCATCCTTCCGCCCGCAATTCACACGCCGGACACACGCCGCAGCCCTTGCCCCATGCATGGCCGTGCCGCCGATCGCCAACATAACACGTATGCGCCTCATCGACGATCAACCGCACCAGATCATCGCCGCCAAGATCCTGCGCCAGTTGCCATGTGGCGGCTTTATCGAGCCACATCAAGGGCGTCTCGATGTCGATCGGATAATCCAGCCCCAACGCCAGGGTTTTGGCCATGGATTGGATGGTGTCGTTGCGGCAATCGGGATAGCCCGAATAATCGGTCTCGCACATGCCGCCCACCAGCACATGAATACCGCGCCGGTAAGCCACCGCCGCCGCCGCGGTAAAAAACAAGATGTTCCGCCCCGGCACGAATGTGTTGGGCAGACCGTTGTCTTGCATGACGATGGCGATATCATCGGTCATCGCACTGCCGCCCAAAGCCCCCAGGGTGGCCGACAGATCGATCATGTGATCCATCCCAAGCTGCCCGCGAAAGCGACCGATCCGCCCCAAAATTACCGGACGCTGCTGCAATTCCACCGCATGGCGCTGCCCATAGCGAAACCCGATGGTCTCGACATGATCGTAACGCCGCAACGCCCACGCCAGACAGGTGGTGGAATCCTGACCGCCCGAAAACAACACCAAAGCCCGCGACTGCGTCATGCCAGGATTCCCGCCGAACCTTCCAGAGACGCCGAATAGAGCAGCAATCGCCGCCCAATAAAACCCCATGCCCTGGCCTTCCGATCGGTTTTGACTTAAACCAAAACAAATGAGCCATGATTTCACCGAAGCCGAGATCGAGCGTTATTCGCGTCACATATTGTTGCGCGAAGTCGGCGGCGCGGGACAAAGCAAGCTGTGCGACGCCAGCGTGCTCGTGGTGGGCGCGGGCGGCCTTGGCAGTCCGTTGGTGCTGTATCTGGCCGCCGCCGGCGTGGGGCGAATCGGCATCGTTGACGACGACCAGGTCGAGCTTTCCAACCTGCAACGCCAGATCGCCCACAACATGCAAAGCCTGGGCACGCCCAAGGTGGAATCAGCCATGCGCGCGGCGCAGGCGATCAACCCGGACGTGATCATCGAACCCCACCAAACCCGCCTTACCGCCGAAAACGCACTCGCACTGATCGGCGCGTACGATCTTGTGTGCGACGGCACCGATAATTTCGCGGCACGACTGTTGGTATCAGACGCCTGCGTGCTGTCGCAAAAAACCCTGGTCTCGGCGGCCGTAACGCGATTCGACGGCCAAATCTCCACCTTCAAACCCCACATCGGCGGCCCATGCTATCGCTGCCTGGTGCCCGAATCACCACCCCCCGGCCTGATCCCCAGTTGTTCCGAAGCCGGCGTGTTCGGCGCCGTGGTGGGGGTGATGGGCACGCTGCAAGCCAC